>JAJZMK010000103.1 GCA_021798275.1 Actinomycetes bacterium
GACTCTACACATCCCTTGCCAACATCACCGTAACCGCAGACCAGAGCGGTTTTGCCGCCTATCATGACGTCTGTGGCTCTGGCTATCCCGTCTATCAGGGAATGCCTGCAGCCATAGAGGTTGTCGAATTTGGATTTGGTGACGGAGTCGTTTACGTTCATGGCCGGCCATAAGAGTTCGCCACGCTCCAGCATTTGGTACAGGCGGTGCACACCGGTTGTGGTCTCTTCGCTGACACCTCTAACCGCTTGAGACATGTTGATAAAACGGTTCTTGTGATCCTGATAAGAGGCGGCGAGTAGCTTGTTGATGACAATTTCTTCTTCGGAGATATTGCCGGAAATTTCGGGCACGATGCCGGTCTTTTCCATGGCAACACCTTTATGAATTAACAGGGTGGCATCTCCGCCGTCGTCTAAGATCATGTTTGGTCCGTCTCCGTTAGGCCAGCTGAGAGCCTGTTCGGTACACCACCAGTACTCGCTCAGGGTTTCGCCTTTCCAGGCAAAGACGGAAACTCCTTGTGGGTTATCGACGGTCCCGTTTGCTCCCACGGCCACGGCGGCAGCGGCATGGTCTTGGGTGGAAAATATGTTGCAGGAGGCCCACCTTACCTCGGCCCCCAACTCAACCAGAGTCTCAATCAGGACAGCGGTTTGAATCGTCATGTGTAAAGAGCCGGTTATTTTAGCCCCGAGAAGAGGTTTTTGAGGGGCCAGATCGGCTCTTATAGCCATCAGACCTGGCATTTCATGCTCAGCAAGGCGGATTTCTTTCCTGCCGAAGTCTGCCAAGGTGATATCTGCTACCCTAAAGTCCAAGTTATTATCGCTCATTATAAGTTCATCTCCGAATATGTAGTTTATCCAACGCCAAAAGCCGGGAGCTTTTGGGTCAATCTGTATCGACCGAGCGGAGGGAGTGGGATTTGAACCCACGGTATGCAAAATACATACAGCGGTTTTCGAGACCGCCCGATTCGGCCACTCTCGCATCCCTCCTCAAGCTTTATAAACAAGGTTAGTAGATTTTTTAGAGCTTTCGATTCATATCAGCCATCTTGTTCGTAAATATTCACGGTGCTCTGCTTAAAGTCCATTTGGCGGTATATGTAACTTTTCAAGATTGTTAGAGAGTCTTTGCCGGAGAGCCTTTTGGAGAAAAATAAGTCAATTGGCTGGGGAACTCAAAACTATCTTACCTCCAGATTCAAGGCGACTAAAAATGTGTCAAGGTCAACTTGGCGATCTGATATCGGCGAAAAAATCAGATATTGTCTGGGAACATTCTTCGGCCATGATCCCAGAGATAACGTTGATCCTGTGGTTGATTCTAGGGTCACAGGTGACGTTGTATAATGTTCCGCAAGCTCCGAACTTATAGTCAGGAGTACCATAGACAAGAGTATCGATTCTGGCAAGTGATAGCGCACCGGCACACATCAGGCAAGGCTCCAGCGTCACGATCATAGTACAGTCAACCAAATGCCATGTTTTTAATTTATAAGCTGCTTCCCTGAGAGCTAATATTTCAGCGTGGGCGGTAGGGTCGTTGTCTACCTCACGTCTGTTATGACTCAAAGAGATTATTTCTCCTTTTCTAAATACCAAGGCGCCGACGGGAACATCACCGTGCTCGGTTGCCTTTTTTGCTTCCGTAAGTGCAGCGGTCATCAAATCGTCAAAGGCTACATTAATATATAAGTCGCTATCTTGTTGTTCATAGTTATTTGGCAACGCGAACTCATTCATCTAGATATCCTATGTCATAGCTGTAAATCTATCCATAAATTATAATAGGCATTAACTAAAAAAGTAGTTATATTCCTACTATATCTGTAGAGTCTATCTTTTGATTAGCATGCCTTATCTAGATCAGTTAACTAAATATGTACTAAAAATATATAAAAACCTTTAATTAAAATTACAATAATAAAGTAATTACTATTTAATAATATAGGATTGACTTTAAGCAAGACGTAGATATGGTGGATTCAAGTGTATCACGGGACGAAACCGGGTAGATACTCTTTAGACATTCTATTAAAACTACTCACGGCATATATAGTTGTTGTATGGATAGGTATTTAGAGCAATTTTTATTGAGTCAACGAATTAAGGAAATATTTAATCAACAGTGTCCGTTAGGATATAATACAAAATTTTTTAACTACTTTACAAGTCATAAAATAATAAATTTACAATTGAGAGCAAAGAGTTAAAACTAATTGAACTTTTAATTTTTTTAATATAACAACAACTATTATATAAAAATATTTTCTTCTATGGTCGTTGTGCTAAGTGAAAATTTATAATAAAGTTTTTTTGCAAATAAAAATAATTAGCTTATAAGGAGACAGGTGGTGGCGAAAATATGGAAATTTTGTTTTCTAATTATGATCTGCGCTATTATTCTTGCATCATGTAGTCCAACGGGATCTACCGCCAAAGCAGGCTCTAGTGGCATCAATATACCTCCCTCTACTGCCAAACCCCCTATATTGCCGCTTGATTCTTCCCAAGATGTAGACTCGACAGCACTGATTCAGTATGCGGATGCCTCGCTTATCAAAAGCGGTATGGCTCGAAA
>JAJZMK010000127.1 GCA_021798275.1 Actinomycetes bacterium
AGAAGAAGCACAGCTTTTACGACTTGCATCCGGATTGTCAGCGCTAAAAGCCGGTATGAATCAAACAAGTTCTTTGCCGGATATTTTGTATTTACCTTACTTATTCAACCGAAGCGACTTATTCTCGGTAACGAAAGAAATAGCCGCAAACCTATCCGATGAATTGTCGGTCGGTATGTGATTTGGTATCTACAGAATGACATTTTCTAAAACACAGCTATCCTCTAAACTACTTAGAGAGAAAGACATCTTTATTTTTGGAGGTCTTGGCGGAGTGGGTAAGACTACCTCGGCGGCGGCCTTCGGTCTTTTTTTGGCCGAACTCGGGGCTAAGGTTCTGATCATAACAGTCGATCCCGCTAAAAGACTTATCGATACTTTCGGAAACTCCATATCTTATCAGGGAGCGGTAATCGCCAACGACCCAGTCAGAGTTTTCAGCCGCGACTTGGACTCTAACGGGGAATCTCAAAGTGATCTCCAAGGTCAATTGTGGATTTCCATGCTGGATACGAAGGCATCGTTTGACGATCTGGTTGAAAGACTCTGCGATATAAAAGCGAATTCCCAGGCCATAATAGCCAATGATGTATATAAAAACATATCCTCAAGGTTTGCTTACGGTAGTGAATATATAGCGATGGAGAGAGTTCTGCATCTATATGAACAAGACAATTGGGACTATATCGTTGTAGATACCCCACCCGGAGAAAATTTACTCAGGTTGCTTGCCGCACCTCAAAGAATGGTGCAATTTTTCTCATCAAAGATGTTACGCCTGTTGGTCGCTCCTTATCGATCTAAAGTTTTGAACATGGCGTCAAGACCACTGTATGAAATTGCCGATCGGCTGCTTGGACTGGAAATGCTTGGCAAAGTAAGCGAGTTTTTTCGGTTATTCGAACCGGTGCACTCTAAATTCTTAAAGCGGGCAGACAAAGTAGAGGTAATGCTGAAAAGCGCAAAGACAACCAATTTTCTCGTACTGACTTTAGATTCACTCCGGTCTGGGGAGATAGAAGGTTTTTTTACTTCCTTTCTCAAATCGGGCTACGGTATAGATGCCGTAATATGTAACCTATCTTTACCGGGTTATCTGGCCGCAGAGGCTAATCGTGATTTGGCTTCTTACTTGTCGAATGCTCCGGAGCGCATTGTGACTTCTTTGGCATCTCAATTATCTAATAATTATGATATTTCCGGTCATAGTCATCCGATCATATATGACGATCTTGGAATTGACGGGTTGGGACTTTTGAGATCAAAGCCTCGGTCGTCCTCGCTCAGACAAGTTGCCAAGACGGATACCTCGGCACAACTATCTTCTTCTGGCTCTCAAGATACCAAGCACATCACAAGGGAAGATGGCAAAGAGGAAAATGAAGGTTTACAATCGGTTGACTTTACTACACTCGATATAGAAAGGCAAAAAACCGTTTTGAGAGAATTGCTCAAATCGATAGGCGACAACTTTTCTAATTTTGCACTCATCGCCGCAGAGCAAGAGACGGTGTATCAAAAAATCTTAGACTCTCTAAAGTATTCATCCACACCAAAGGCTTCCGGTACTCGTCAAGATGTCACGTTGATCAAACTACCTTATATACCCGATTACATCGATGAGTATGAGAAGCTGGTTTATCTCGGTAGATCTATCGCCGACTACATTTGAAAAATATTTTTACTGTTTTTCATGCTAGCGTTACCCAGGTTTTCATCGTAACATCTAGCCAAGTATGACCCAGGCTGCTCTGGTGATGTGGTCTGAAATGAGACTTTGCGATCTTCGGATATCAACGTTCAAAACAAGATGTGGCGTAAAATTTTAGATACCAGGCCCGGAAAATCGACTCTGCTGTCTGCCGCCCGAGTTAGCGGGCTCTCTTTGGTCGGCGATGAATGGCGCTTCCAGGTGGCATAGATTCTCTTTGGAGAAAGGGAAAATAGCGGCGCGATGATTTCGTGCGGCTGGAGCAGGGAGCTACCGAGATATCGCTTTAGCTCGACAAATGCATTCATTTCTTCAAGGAATGTAATTTCTCCCGGAAATAAAACCGCTTGGCGTATTTAAAGCTCTAACATTAATAGATGCTTGATTATCATGTTCACTTATTTTCCCATGATGAGCATGCTATCGATGAAAGAGTTTCAGTAGCGTATCTAGCTCAACTCTGCCGAATAGCGACGAAACGTAACGTCGCCGAGATAGCTATTACCGAGCATCTCTTTAGGTTTTCACAAGCCAAACCATTTTTTACCGAAATTGTCAATAATATTTCTGATAAATCTCAAAGAGAGTTTATGCATGAATATTATAATTTTCATGCAACTTTAGATTTGGATCACTATATTGAAACCTTGCAAAACGCTAAAAAAGTCAATTTACCCCTGATTATAGGATTGGAAATGGATTTTTTGCCGAACCAAATGGATACTTTGGAAGACTTTTTATCCTCATATCCTTTTGACATTGTTCTGGGCTCGGTGCACTTTATCAGAGGTCACATGTTTGACGTACTTGATTCTCCTTTACAGATGGGAATTTGGGAAAAAGAAGGCACCGAAAAAGTATTTTCTGATTACCTGGAAGTTTTGCAAGCTCTGATAGATGCGGAGGTTTGTGACGTTCTGGCTCACATAGATCTGGTGAAAGTTGCCGGGAGAAAGTTATCAGAGCGCGGTTTTTCCGATTTCGAAAGTGAAATTATCAAAATGCTTCTCAAAAAGCAAAGTACGTATCTGATCAAAGATATTCTTTTGGAAGAATCCTCATTGTCGAACCGCTTAGAATTGTCTGGAGGAAGTGAGAACGGACATAGTGATATGGTTGTGGAGTTTTCCTCCGCCGGATTGAGAAAACCGGCTGAAGATACTTACCCAAATAAGTCTTTGCTGGCACAACTGTATTCTTTCGGAGTCGGTATTACGTTTGCCTCCGACGCTCATGAGCCCATGAGTATCGCTTATAGGTTTCCAAATCTAAAGAGCATCGCCCGTGAGGTGGGCTATAGTCATATTAGACGCTTTTTGGACAGGAAGAGCTACTCTGTTGATATTGACGAAGGTGCCCGATGACTTATCCGGTGGAATTGGCAAAAGAACTTACGGGTCTTGAATCCGGAGCCAGAGGGCATCTGGAGCGTTTGATGTCTTCTTGGTCGCTATTGTCTGACCTCTCGTTTTCCGATTTAATTTTGTACGTACCAATAGATAATTTCTCCCTGGCGATAGCAGATGACAATCCTTCCGAGACAAAGAGTCATTCTCTTATTGATTTTACGAAGCGCATTACGCCCGAAGACGGATTGCATTTTGTGATCCTGGGTCAGATTCGTCCGGCAACCAGCCAAACTTTCTTTGACCATGACTTGGTGGGACAGATTTACCGAGCCGGTGAGTTGAGTCTGGTACAGGAGGCATGGCGTAAAGGATCGATTATTTTCGGCGAATTGGATGAAGGCCGTGAGGAACTGACAAGGTATCAATGTATTCCGGTGCGCTGGAATCAAGAAATCATTGCGGTCTTATCCAGGGCCTGGTCTCCTCTGGTGGGGAGGAAAACGGGCGGACTCGAGCGCACCTATCTTACTCTTTTTGCCAGATTCGCCCAGATGATAGCCGACGGCGTTTTTCCTTTCGTGACCGATGAAGATGCTTTTGACGATGCGCCGCGCGTCGGAGACGGCGTAATAGTCTTGGATCACGATAAACGAATAATATTTGCATCCCCTAATGCAATTAATGCTTTACACAGAATGGGGATAATGTCCGCAGTTACCGGATCGACTCTGTTTGAGCTCGGACTTAATGTGGAAGCGGTCGAGCTATCCTACATCAAACATCTGCCCGTCATGGAAGAGTTTGAGAGACGTCCGGATGTGATAGTTATCCTCAGATGTATACCTCTTATCGAACAGGATAAAGTCACTGGTTGTGCGCTTTTGCTCAGAGATGTTACAGACCTTAGACGTCGAGACAGACTGCTGCTTTCCAAAGATGCAGCGATCAGAGAAGTGCACCACAGGGTAAAAAATAATTTACAGACCATTTCCTCTCTTTTGAGGTTACAAGGCCGTCGCCTCGGCGATAATGTTGCCAGATCGGCTTTGGCTGAAGCAGAGAGAAGAGTGGCTGCCATAGCGCTGGTACATGAGATACTGGCGAGGGAACCGGGGGATCAGGTTCCCTTTGGTGAGATAATTCCGGCATTGATTCGTTTAGCCCGCGACGGTGAATCCCAAGGTGGGGAAGTTAGTATAGAATGCACGGGAGACGTGGGTCAGATTCCGGCCGATGTGGCTACACCCCTAGCGGTTGTTATCGCCGAGTTGACTCAGAATGCCGTGGAACACGCTTTCGTGCCACCTTTTGCCGGCACTCCAAAAGTTGTGTTGAAACTCTTCTCTGAAGCAGAGAACGGACATCTGCATGTGGAGGTCTCGGATAATGGGATAGGCTTCCCTTCAGATTTTGACATAGATACCACTAAGAGTCTCGGCTTATCGATAGTGAGAGACTTGGTTCGTTCTCAATTGTCGGGAAATCTTACGGTGTCCAACCTCTGCATAGAAGATAAAATCTCAGGTGCCGTAGTAGCCATTGATCTAAAAGTGGATTAGCGATATTGCTTGAAGATTTATTGTCTGAAAAATGGTTATGAAAATTGTAGTTATATCGGTATTTTTTCCGCTAGATATAGCGAACGCTTGATGTGCTTTCGTTCGTCTTCCGACGTACATCCCCAGATTCCGTATTCCTGATTTGTTCTCAAGGCGTAGTCCAAGCACTCATTCGCTACGGGGCATTCTTGGCAGATGGCTTTGGCTCTTTGTATTTGACGGATTGCCGGACCGGTACGTCCGGCGGGGAAAAAAATATCCGTATCGATATTTTTGCAGGCAGCCAATTCGTACCAATTACTCCTGTAGGAAAGAGAAATGTCACTGCAGTAAAGAGCCATCTTCCTCCTAACGTCGGTGTACACGGTTACTTTTGTGATAACTTTCACAAGACTTTTTACAGAAAGTCAAATAACTTTGGTCAATTATCACGGCTTCAAATGAACAGTTTAGCAATATTTTTTGTTCCGTTGACAGATGAAGCGATGATAACTATGGCTTTTGCAATTTTTTACCATGCATGCGTCATCGGATCCTATCTGTGCTGGCGAGGTGAACAGATGTAGCGGTTTTCCTTATCGGTAGAGCAGAATCTACGACAAGAAATATCTTCCTTCTAAGATGTCAATATCAAGAAGTCTTCAGCCATCTAATAAGTACATTTAAATCATTCTCTATAAGAAGATATCGGTGGAGATGCTTTCTCTGACGACAAACTATATTTGCGCCTTCAGTACTATTTATTGCAATTACTGATGGGAAGACAAGCGCTCTATGGATGCCTTAACTTCAATTTCGGCTTCGCTTCTTCCGACCCAGCCTATTCCCATGACTTTCTTCCCAGGCTCAAGAGCTTTGTAAACCTCAAAGAAGTGTTGTATTTTTTGCAGAGTAAAGGAATCCAGATCTGATAAGTCTTGGAATTGATCATAGCGAGGGTCATTGGCCGGGACGCAAATAACTTTGTCGTCCGGACCTTTTTCGTCTGTCATCTGCAGCATTGCCACAGGTCTGGCAACGATCCTACACCCTGGGAACGTGGGTTCCAACAATATGACCAGTGCGTCCAACGGATCGCCGTCTTGGCCTAAAGTGTCGTCGATAAATCCATAATCTGTGGGGTAATATGTTGATGTAAAGAGAGTACGGTCAAGGTATATTCGACCCGTCTCGTGGTCAACCTCATATTTATTTCTGGTATTGGCGGGGATTTCCACTACGACGTCAAATTCCATATGATTCTCCACTAGTAGGTTATTTACGATTCTTTATTTTAGTCAATTTAGAAGTTGCCGGAGCCGGTTTTCCCGGAAAGAAAGCTACTTATATTACGAAAGACCGGTTTTAGAGTGATCCGGTAATATTATCAGTCAGGGGATCAATGATGCCCGGTGCCGAGACGATCAGCATAGGCCCGTCTTCTGGGGTGGATATTTCACGCACGCAAGCTCCGGCCTCCTCGGCGATTAGTACACCGGCCGCTCCGTCCCAAGGTTTTAGGCCTACTTCAAAATAGCCGTCTAGTTTGCCGGAAGCTACGGCGCATAAATCTAAAGAAGCCGCCCCGAAACGTCGGATATCTCGTATGTTGGGCAATATTTTTGTAAGCAGTTGAGCCTGGCGTCTTCTCCTGTCTTTGTCATAACTAAAGCCGGTGCCAATTAAAGACCTATTTAAATCAACGGGATTCGATAAAGAAATCTCCGTTCCGTTACATAAAGGCTTTTCAGATGCGATACAACCGAACAGTTCTTTTCTGATGGGGTTATAGACAACCCCGGCAAGAACTTTGCCATGGGTACCGGCGCTAACCGGAACGCGTGTTGTCTCATTTGGATCCGCTTTGACCGCTACCGCTATCGATACGGCAAAAGCATCTATCCCATAGACGAAATTGGTGGTGCCATCCAATGGGTCAATCACCCATATCAGGTCACCGGTACCTATATCTTCTCCTTGTTCCTCACCGAGGATAGTGTCTGTCGGACGGAGGTCTTTTATGATTTGACGGGCTTTTGCCTCGGCTTTTTCGTCTGCTTCGGTGGCGTAGTCAGTGAGGGATGTCTTGGTGGTGATGCTCTTCATGAGGTTTGCTTTGTTCGAAGGAGAAAAGTAATCCGATAAGATGGCTCCCACTTCATTTGCTACTTGTATGCATATATTGTACAATTCGTCGAGAAAGTTTTTCTTATATTCCATATCCGACATAGTGTTATAACCGTCCAGTCGTTCTCAGTCTCATCAGCCCTACCATGGCCATGGGTAGTTGGATGAAAAAATTATTTATGATTTTGGTAAAAATATCAGTAGGATATAGCACCGACATCTTTTATTTAGTGTTACGTGTTGAGAGAAGAAGCTTTTAGTTTCGGTAATTGTGCCAAACGTAAAATTGCGATTTCTAAGACCAATCTACCCTCTAAGTTGGCGGACCCTTTCAAAGACAAATCGGTTTCTTTTAATAAATGTGCGGCACGGGCCAATTTCCAAGACCCGAGCAATCGTGACTGTTTCAAAGCTTTTGTAGCCGGATATAAAGCTAGTCCGGTTATTTTAGCCGCCGTCGCTACGTCGATATCAAAGAGTCCATCCAGTCGGATCATCGCTTGATAGTGTTTCCATAGTGTGGAAAGAATTTGTAAAGGATGCCTTTGGTTTTCCAGCATTCTAGCCATATGATATAGAGCCGTCTTGGCGTTTCCTGTGTCGATAGCATCCGTCAAATCCCAAGGTGCCGATCCACCTTCGGCTCCCAGAAACGGTTCCAGGTCTTCGGCCGTGGCGGTGAAACCTGGTCCGTAAGCTTCCAGGAGAAGCGATAAAATTGCCTCTACTCGCGAAATATCTTCACCCACGTGCTCTTTCAATCGTCTTGATGCATCGCCGGTCAGAGTAAGCTGAGATTTACCAAGATGTGTGGCGTACCACTCTTCCCGGCCCTTGGCCCCAGATTTTGGGTCGGAGTCGATGACTTGGCCGATAGCGGAAGCGATTTTTACCAGAGATGCCGCCGGTTTTTTCCCAGCGGAAACCAGAACTAAAGTGGTGTTTTGGTCCAGAGCATTTTCTGTTTGTAAAAAATCTATCAAACCGGCAACTTGTCCCGTGCCGGCTTGCTCCAGACCTTTTAGGACAATTGTTTTCGAGTCGGCAAGCATGGAAGGGGTACGGCAGGCGTCAATAGCTTGTGAAATTGGATTTTCCTCCCCAAGCGGAGGGAGGGAGTACTCTTCGAAATTGAAATTCCGACCGAAACCGTCACCGTGTCCCAAGTCGGTCAACAGTTTATTTAATTCGTTGATGACCAGAGTGTGTTCCGTTCCGTAAAGCAAGTACATTCTGGAGGGCTTCATACGACTACAGTTTATCAACTTCCCGAGGTTATTTGAGATAAGCGACTTGATAAAAAAGTCCTGTCAATCTCCATCGGTACGTCTTTTGGCGGAGATCGAAACGGCAAAAAACCACGGTAGCGGCTGTCATTTCTGACGTCTTTATCTAGGTGTACTTGTCTATGGTATTTCCTTGTTTTAATCTAAAAGCACAGTTTCTTGCTCACTACATTTTTGGAGTATAAACTCCATAGTCTGGGCAATTCTTTTGGTGCCGAGTACATCGTGACACCTGATAATTCGACATCCCTGGGCTATGGACAGAGCTGCAGCCGCCAGCGAAGCGTCTTTACGCGCTGATATATCCAAATTGAGTCTCTCACCCAAAAATGTTTTATTGGATGCAGATAACAGAAGTGGGAAACCTAAATTAGCCAATCGGTATTGGTTTTGTAGCAGTTCAAGTGATTGTAAAGTAGTTTTTCCGAGATCCAGCCCGGCGTCAATAATAATTTGTTCCGGCTTTAAACCGGCGTTCAATGCGCTTTGACCTAAGTCTTGGAGTCTTTTGATAACGGCGGTCACAACGTCATTATTTTCATATACCGGCAGAGGGTCTCGTATTCTCGGAGCAAGTCTGATATGGGTTGCCACGACGGAAGCGTTATACATTCGGGCTGTTGGCAGATAATTGGAGTCTGCAAAACCGCTGATGTCGTTTCCCAATACAGCCCCATTTTTGGCAGCTTCTCCAAAGACATTGGCATTCCAGGTGTCTACGGATAAAGGAATATCAAAACGGCTATGTAGGCTCTCTACGGCGGGAACGACGCGATCCATCTCTTCTTGTTCCAAAACAACATCTCCCGGTCCGGCTTTTACTCCGCCTACATCCAATATGTCTGCTCCGTCTCGGACCAGCGATTCAGCCTTTTTTAAAAACAGATCGAAATTGTAATAGCTCCCTTTATCATAAAAAGAATCGGGAGTTCTGTTCAAAATACCCATTGTCAAAGCGCGATATGTGCAATCGTAATAAACTTTGTTAAAAAGTATAATTGTGGGTTTTGAAGGGAGATGTATATACATAGTATCTATAGATATAAAATATTGATAAGAGACATAGAAATTTGTTGAGCCAAGCAAAAGCTAAAAAAGTCTGAGAGCGAGCTTTTTGCGAAACTCTTCTTTCAATGGATCGTTAGGTTCCAAGCTTTCCAAGAGGTCAAGGTAAGTATGGCGTGCCGGATCACTGCTTTTTACCTTATCGAGAAGTTCTTCCAGTTGTTTATAGATGGCACCGTTATCAATTTGTGCCGAAGACACTCCCTGAAATTTAGCCACTTTGGCCAATGCTACCAGGTGTCGCGTTTCTTCTGTTTCCGGGATATTGATCAGAAGTGCCATACAATCATCGGGTTTTCCATGTTCCAGAAGTAAACGTGCCAGAGCCAGCGTTGCTTTTGGATGTTTGGGCTCAAGTTCCAGAGCCTTGCGCAGTGATTCTTCGTCTCCTTGCTCAGCGAGGAGGTCGGCTTCGCTTGGTATCGTTTTTGCTATAACGTTGGATACAAAATCGAATACTTCTTGTTCTGGTCGCGCTCCCATAAAGGCATCTATGACTTTCCGGTCAAAGAGAGCGTAAACAGCGGGAATTGATTGCACCTGAAAAATTGAAGATATACTTGGATTTTCGTCGACGTTAATCTTTGCCAAGGTAACCTGTCCCTGGAAGAAATCTACTGTTTTTTCCAATATGGGACCGAGAACCTTGCATGGCCCGCACCACGGAGCCCATAGGTCGATAATGACCGGATTGGAAACCGATCTTTTTAGGACTTCTTCTTCAAAATCTGCATCGGTTACTTCTATCGTCATAGTATCTAAGCTAGTATTTTTCCTGAACACAGAAGGCCATATTGCGGTAAATTTTTAGTTCCCAAATACCGGCGGTGCGATCTTTACTGCCTACATTTTATCTGTCAGGACATAGAACTTTTTTATCAGATATCCTAAGCCACAAAATATTTGGCTTGAGGGTGGTGACATACTATCGCCAAGGTGGTTTGCTCCGGTTCCAATTGTTCTTCTTCCGTCGTACTTACTCCGATGCGCTCTGATTCTAAGATTTTGGTGACTTTGGCGTTGTCTTTTAAGTCCGGACAGGCTGGATATCCGAAAGAATAGCGCCCACCTCTGTATTGCTGACGAAACAGTCCCGTCAGATTGGGTCCGTCTTGTGTGACAAAGCCCCATTCTTGGCGCATACGCAGGTGCCAGTATTCCATCAAGGCCTCGGTCATCTCCACCGATAGTCCATGCAACTGTACATAGTCTAAGTATTTATCGGCATCGAAGTAGCGTTTTGCAGCTAAGGATGCTTCTTTTCCCATGGTGACAATGACCAAACCGATATAATCTGTCTCACCTTTGCCCTCTTCTAAAGGACGGAAAAAATCAGCTATGGATAAATATGGATCCCTTTTTTGTCTTGGAAACTCAAAAGTTTCAAGAGGCTCTTTGCGCTCCTCGTCTTTGAAGACAATAACATTGTTGCCGACCGATCCGGCGGGGTAGTAACCCCAGATGACCTGAGGTAGCAAGATACCTTGAGACTTGACTTCGTCGAGTCTAAACCTTAGCTCGGCGCGTATTCTGTCCTTGAACTCCACATCACTTTCACCTTTGTTGGGTCGATAACCCCATTGATTGCGGAAAAGAGCTGTTTCGTTGAGATAGGACTGGATGTCATCAATGGCAATACCCTTTGCAACTCTGGAACCTATAAAAGGCGGTTTGTATACAGGATTGTCTTTTTCGACAATCGGCGAGCGAGACGGTAGATTCGCGTCTGAGAGCTCCATGTCCAGCTGGCTTCTGCGCTTAGGGAGTTTACGTCCGGAGAGTTCCCTGCCAAATTGGGGATCATCGATACCTCTTGCTTTCATTTCCATAATGCGGCTCATGGTATCTAAGCCCTCAAAAGCGTCTCTACCATAAAAGACACGGCCTTTATAGACTTCGCGTAAATCTTTTTCTACGTAAGTCCGCGTTAGTGCGGCTCCTCCCAAAATGATGGGAAAGTTGTGGCGTTCCAGTCTGTTGAGCTCTTCCAAGTTTTCTTTCATAATCAAAGTAGATTTAACGAGTAAGCCGCTCATCCCTATGGCGTCTGCCTTGATTTTTTCCGCTTCTTCTATGATGGTGGAAATGGGAACTTTGATGCCCAGATTGCTTACTTTGTATCCGTTATTTGACAAAATGATATCCACGAGATTCTTTCCTATGTCGTGAACATCCCCTTTTACCGTCGCCAATACGATTTTACCGCGGTCGACAGATTCTGCCTTTTCCATATAGGGTTCCAGAAATGCTACGGCGGCTTTCATCGTTTCGGCCGACTGTAAGACGAACGGCAGCTGCATTTTCCCGCTGCCGAATAAATCTCCTACGACTTTCATCCCGTTTAATAAAATGCTATTTACTATATCCAAGGCGCTTATCCCGCTCTCCAAGGCTTGGAGCAGATCGTCTTGTAAGTTTTGTGAATTGCCGTCTATAATACGCTGTTCGAGTTTCTTTTCAAGTGACCAGTCGGAACGGTCTTCTGCTTCTTGTTTGATGCTGTCGACATTCTGGAACATATCGATCAGATGTCCTAGAGGGTCATAACCCTTGCTTCTTCTGTCGTAAATTAAGTCCAGGCAGGTATTTTTCTGTTCCTCGTCTATTTTATGCAAAGGCGTTATTTTAGCCGCATTGACTATTGCGGCATCAAGACCGGCTTTGATGGCTTCGTCTAAAAAGACGGAGTTGAGAACTTGTCTAAGAGCCGGATTTAAGCCGAAGGAAATATTTGATAAGCCCAGAATGACGTGTGATTCGGGCATTTTATTTTTAATCTCTCTGATGGCGTTGATAGTTTCCACCCCATCTTTTCTGCTTTCTTCCATCCCGGTCGACAGAGGGAGAGCCAGGGGGTCAAAGAACAGATCGGAAGGATCTATATGATATTTATGTACGGCAATGTCATATATGGCCGAGGCGGCTTTTAGCTTCCAAGCCGCCGTTCTGGCCTGTCCGTCTTCGTCAATACATGTGCAGACGACGGCCGCTCCGTATTTTTCCGCCAGGGAAAGAAAGAGATCCAGTCTCGTTCCCTCTTCCGATCCTTCTTCTAAGTTGACGGAATTGATGATGGACTTACCGCCGAGCAATTGCAGTGACTGTTCTATGACGTCTGCTTCCGTGGAATCGACCATAATGGGCGTAGTCACTTGAGTGGAAATCCTACTGATGACTTCTTTCATATTCATGACACCGTTGGCTCCGGTATAATCCACGCAGACGTCTATGACATGAGCCCCTTCTTTGATTTGCTCTTTGGCGATTTGAGTTGTGGTATCGAAATCTCCGGACAGCATGGACTCGCGGAAACGTTTGGAGCCGTTGGCGTTCGTTTTTTCTCCCACCATCAGCACCGAGTTGTCTTGTTCGTAAGGGACGAAACTGTAGATTGAAGATACACCCTTCTCTTTGTTGGGCTTTCTTGCCGCCCTGGGAACACCTTGTAAAGCTTCGATTACTTTTTTGATGTGCTCGGGAGTGGTTCCGCAACAACCTCCGACGATATCTACTCCGAATTCGGTGACGAAATGCTTGAGATGAACCGCAAGTTCATCCGGTGTCAAGTCATAGTGCATTTGACCGTCCACGACGGAAGGTAAACCGGCGTTTGGCATGATAGAGATAGGGAGAGAGGTATTTTCGCAGAGATAGCGAACCGCTTCGTACATTTCCACAGGACCCGTAGCACAGTTGATCCCGATCACATCCGGTTTCATCGCTTCGATGGCGTTCAGAGCAGCGGCTACTTCCGTTCCAAGCAGCATGCGCCCCGTCAACTCGATGGTGACTTGGACTTGGATGGGAACGGCTCTTCCCGTTTTGGCCATAGCTTTTCGCGAAGCTATCATAGCGGCTTTGGCAGCCAAAACATCAAAAGTGGTTTCGACAAGCAGCAGATCCACCCCTCCATCCAGCAACCCGGATGCCAGGACTTCGTAAGCATCGGTTAGTTCTGTAAAAGATATTTGCGCCAGTGTAGGGGACTTTGTCCCAGGTCCCATGGAGCCGGCCACAAAACGGGGGAAACTTGGCGTCGTGTAATCCGAAGCGACGCTTTTGGCCAACTTAGCGGCCGTATTGGCCAGTTCATATGCTTTATTTTCCAGGTTGTACTCAGCCAGTACAAAAGGGAGGTCGCCGAACGAGTCGGTCTCGATGGCATCTGCACCTATTTCCAAAAAAGAAGCGTGCAGATTTTTAATAATATCGGGTCTTTTGAGGACAAGTATTTCATTACAGCCCTCAAGAGATGCTCCGCCAAAATCATCCGCCGTGAGAGACAATTTTTGTATATTTGTTCCGGTTGCCCCGTCAAAGATCAAGGCACGGTCGGAGATGGCATCCAAATAAGCGGTCATGATAATAATACTATCTTGATAGTTTTATTATCGGAACGGTTATTTTACTTTAGTCCCCGCTAAAGCAAAGTTCCTGATCCGATTGATTTTACCTCGTAGGGTATATAGGTAATAAGTATATATACTAATAAAAAGTATGTATAATAATAAGCCTATGCATGATACTTCCTTGGCCGACAACGCTCCGCGGCAAACATCGATGACACAGCGGATGAGACTTAGCATAAGCGGCTTCAGGCGAATGCTGATGTTTATCGGTAGGCGAATTAATAATATGTCCTACTTGCCAAAATGGCTTATTTTGGCAACCATGATCGGTTTGGTAGCAGGCTTTGGTGCTGTTTTGTTCTACGAAACTCTGCACCTGGCAACTCATTTTTTTCTGGGAGTTCTGGCCGGTTACCACGTTCCGACTCCCGCCGGCGAGGGAAATAAGGCCGGATCGGCCAGCTATAGCAGACCATGGGCGATTCCTCTGGTTATGACACTCGGAGGCCTTCTTTCCGGATGGCTGGTATTTACTTTCGCTCCCGAAGCGGAAGGGCACGGAACCGATGCGGCTATCAATGCCGTTCATCATCAACCCAGGTCGATCAGAATCAGAGCGGTAGTTGTCAAGATAATTGCTTCTGCACTTACCATAGGCTCGGGCGGCTCGGGCGGTAGGGAGGGGCCGACCGCTCAAATCAGTGCCGGTTTCGGGTCACTTCTGGCCAGAGTGTTTGACCTCTCTTTGGAAGACGGTAAGATTGCCGTTGCTGTGGGTATTGGCTCAGGCATAGGCGCTATTTTTAGCGCACCTCTTGGGGGAGCCGTCTTGGCAGCCGATATTGTGTACCGGGATGATTTTGAATTTTCGGCGCTTCTCCCTGGTATATTTGCATCCATAATATCATATTCGGTTTTTGGAAGTTTCTTCTCGTTTAGATCTTTGTTTCATATTGCCGGTGGCTATACTTTCCATCAACCTATACAGCTGGCATATTTTGCCATTTTAGGTATTTTAGCCGGCGCGGTAGGGTTGTTGTATGCCGGAACCTTCTACTCTACGGTCGGGTTTTTCCATAAAATCAAAATATCCAATAAAATAAAGCCGGCCATAGGGGCACTGGCGACCGGTCTGATTGCTCTGGCGCTTCCCGAAACATTAGGTACGGGATATGGATGGATTCAAAAAGGACTCGGTTCCCAATTGGATAAGACGTCTATAATCATCATCATTCTTCTCCCGTTTGTCCGTATCATTGCCACGTCACTTTCGATAGGAAGCGGCGGCTCGGGCGGAGTGTTCGGTCCCGGAATGGTCATCGGGGCTTTTTTGGGCCTGGCTGTCTGGCGCATTTTGCTTCCGATCGCTCCGGGAGTGGGCCACACTCCCGCACCCTTTATCGTGGTCGGTATGATGGCTGTCTTCGGTTCAATTTCCAGGGCTCCCCTGGCGGTGATGATTATGGTGGCGGAGATGATAGGTGTAAATAACTTACTCAGTCCGGCCATGATAGCTGTGGCTATAGCCACTTTCATAGTGTTTAGAGCCGATAAGAGTATTTATAAATCACAGCTGCACAACAGAAACAGTCAGATAGTTAATAATCTGATCAACAAAGGAGACATAGCATCGCTTGAAAAAATTGAGCAGGCTATGCGCGATCCCGTTTTGGTATTGACCAAAGACGAGAGTATAAAGTCGGCCTATGAGATGCTTCAGGAAAAGAATCTTCCCGGGGCTCCGGTTGTAGATGAGAGAGGTACTTTCCTCGGTACCGTAGATACCATGGATATATTATCTTTTGCCGGTGATATGGAGAAGTCTGCCGTTGTTCAATTGCTTGACGCTACGGCGCCCAGTTGTCAAATGACGGCTTCCTTGCAGGAAGGCTTTGAGGGAATATATCAAGCCGGGGGTCGTTTTCTTACCGTTACCGACGGAAACCGCCTGGTGGTGGGCATCATTACCGTAGGGGGGTTGCTCAGAGCTTATCGGGCGTCTTTGGCCGGCAGTATCACCAAATTATCCAAGCTGATGCCCCATTCGCAAGTTGTAGAATACGAGATAGCCGATACCTCGCCTCTTGTGGGACGAAAAGTTAATCAGATCCGCTTCCCGATGGGGATTATCATCTTTTCTTTAAAGAGAAATAACGAGCTGATCCTTATTTCCAATGAAACTGTATTTACGCGCGGCGACAGAGTCAACATTTTATGCAGACCGGAAAATATGGAGGAAATCAAAAAATTGGCTGAAGGGACCTCAAGTCCTGTCATGGGGTCGAACGTATAGGCGGTTTTATCCGTCAGTTTTCAATTTCCCACCCTACTGTCCAATTCTGGTCGGGTACGTCCTCCATGGATGCGGCAAAGCGTAAAAATATATCGGTCAATTTTTGGTAATCTTCGACAGGTATCTGTCTGAGCAATTTTGTAATGGCGATGCGCCTTTCCTCTGTGACTTTACTGATCAGTTCATGACCTTTTGGGGTAAGGGTGAGAGTGATCTCGCGACGGTCTTCGGGGGTCGACTCCCTATGGATAAGCTCTTTTTTTACCAGTCTGTCACACATTCTGGTAGCTGTCGGTGGGGCAACCCCTACCGCTTCGGCCAATTTTGCCACCGTCATACTCTGACATTCCATCAGCACTACCATTGACCTGTATTGGGCCAAGGTAACTTCATTGCTCACTTCCGCCAGTGATTTTGCAGATATTGCCACAAGCACTCTACTGGTGGCAAGCAGAGCGTTGACGAGCTCTTGGGTAGGCGAATTGGATTCTGTAATACTATTTGATTTCATTTTTTTTGAAGTGTTGGAAAATTTAACCCTATCAGCGTCAATATCAGGTTGCATATCACCAACATTTCTCAGGCGCCATAGCGCAATCAATAGGCATTATTATCCAAAATAATATTTCCGATACGTTCTATAACCGTAATCTACCATAAATAAGATGATTATTCCAATATAGGCCACTTCGTGATCTGATGGATCCGAGGTAAGCTATTCGAACACTTTCAGTTTAAATCTATATTAAAAAAGTAGTTTTTA
The DNA here is from genome assembly GCA_021798275.1 of Actinomycetes bacterium. Classification (GTDB taxonomy): domain Bacteria; phylum Actinomycetota; class Acidimicrobiia; order Acidimicrobiales; family Bog-793; genus JAJZMK01. Next base: position 16,482 of record JAJZMK010000127.1, read on the forward strand.
TATGAGGTAAGTTTTAGTATTTTATAAAATTACACGAGGTAGGATCTTCTCATATACCATAAGCTAAATATCTATGACTGATAATGATCTTGGCATCGGATAATATTGGTTGTAACATCAACTGTCACAAGAGCGAGTAGCGTTTTA
>JAJZMK010000105.1 GCA_021798275.1 Actinomycetes bacterium
ACCTTTCTATACCACCAGATTCGCTTACCGCTGGCAGAAGTCTTCTTATCAAAACGAGGTGTTATTTTCTTCTGCCCTATTGGCAGGCGTCATTTCTGTATTTTATTACCAAGTTGCCGTGATTGCGGCTTTGGCGGCTATGGTCATGCCACTTGGTCTTTCGCTAAAAGGCAGGACGTCAAAACTCAATTGGACGAGGCGTCTCAAGACAACCGCCGTCGCTCTTTCCTGTCTCGTTTTCTTGCCGGCAATAGCCGTCGTCTTGTCTTTTGGTCTCAAAGCTTTGGATGCTGCTTTGGTGCTGACCGCTTTGGCCATACCGGCTTTTTTGGATGCGGCGTTATTTTTACTTCTTCCGCTTGAGAAAAAGCTGGCCAAGAAATACATTGACAGCGCCAAAGCCAAATTGCAAAAAGCAGATCCTCTGGTAGTGGCCATTACCGGCTCTTACGGCAAGACTTCCACCAAGACATATCTGGCCCATTTACTCAAAGACAATTACCAGATACTGGCCTCCCCGAAGAGTTTTAATAACAAAATAGGTCTGGCCAAAACGGTCAACGAAGGGCTCTTTCCTTCCACGGAGGTATTTATCGCCGAAATGGGTATTTTCGGACCCGGAGAGATCAGGGAGATGTGCTCCTGGGTGGTGCCGAAGATAGCGGCCATTACCGCCGTAGGGCCGGTCCACTTGGAGCGCTTCGGAAGTGTGGAGAAAATTGCTGAGGCCAAAGCCGAGATAACGGAAAAAGCCGACACGGTGGTTTTGAATATCGATAACCCTTATCTGGCCAAATTGTATCGGTCTTTGCAAGATAGCGGTAAGAAGTTGGTATCGGTATCTGAGGAGGATGAAAACGCCGATATCTGTATCAAGTACACCGATTCTCTTTCTTTTGCTTCCGATCAGCCGGTGCCGGAAACGGGAGAAGAAAACTCCGGCGTTTCCGCTATAAAAAACTCGTCGACACCGGGCAAAACCTTTGGTCGCCGGCTGTCTGTTTTTTCTAAAAATAAGCATCTCTTGTCTCTTGATGCGGGCATATCGGATAAGGGAATAGCTCTGACCAACATAGCGGTAGCACTCGCCATTGCCCTTGAGCTCAAGTGTCCCTTGGAGCAGACGGCGGCCAAATTGGTAGATCTTCCCCAGGCCTCCAACAGGTTAAACGTGGAGCGTTTGCTCGGCGATATAACGGTGTTGGATGACACTTATAACTCCAATCCCAAAGGGGCATCTTTGGCATTGGAGACAATGTCTTTTATAACGAGCGACACGAGGGGGAAAAAAATACTTGTAACTCCGGGGATGATCGAACTCGGTCCGGAACAATTCCAAGCCAATGAGGAATTTTCCTACCAGGCTTGTGCACTGGTGACACATTTTTTGATTGTCAACTCTACCAATAAAAAAGCTCTGGAGGCGGGAATCAAAAAATACAAGAGTACCGGCTTATCCTCCCCGGAAGTTTTCCGGTATAAGACACGGGAAGAAGCGGTACGCTTTGTCAAAAGTCTTCTCCAAGCCGGAGACGTTGTTTTATATGAGAACGATCTACCAGATCACTATCCGTAAACACCGTTTGACACTCATATAGAGTGATCTGCTCCCGGGTATCTATAAAACTCTTTTTAGCCGGTGGAGCTTTAGAATATTCATTTATTGTCTAAATCTTTGACCTGAGAATTGGTAGCATTTTGACGTGAACAGTCTTTTATCAAATCTGGGTGTTATTTACGGCGGGCCTTCTCCGGAGCACGATGTATCCATTTTAACGGGTCTGCAGGTTGTAAAAACTTTGCAGATGGAAAAAGCCTCCGGTATATCCAGCTTGTACTGGTCGAAGGCCGGAGATTTTTACCTTGTGGACGGCAATCTCGAAGCAAAAGATTTTCTTTTCGGTCCTCCTCCTGGCTCCTCTTTGCTTCGTTTTCAATTGGGCCAAGAGGGTGGGTTTCTGATAAAGCGCGGCAAACTGTCGGCAAAATGGGAACCTTTGGAGATATCTGCCCTTATCAATTGTTGTCACGGTGGTCCGGGGGAAGACGGTACGCTACAGGGCGCTCTGGATTTGGCCGGGATCAAATACAGCGGACCAACCGCTTTCGGGGCGGCTCTTGGTATGGATAAATTAGCCTTTGAAGCCCTGATGGTCTCCGCCGGATTACCCACCTTAAAAAGATCGGTATTGTCGGCTTCCGGAGAAGGCATAGATCCGGCTTCGTTCGTAAACGGAACTCTGTCCGGTCCCGGTCCTTACATCGTAAAACCGCGCTATGGAGGCTCTTCCATCGGTATTGAAGTGGTAAATGACTTAGAGACGGCAATCTCTCTTGTTAAAACGAACGTACATTTCAGAAACGGAGCGGTGATAGAGCCCTATCGCCCCGATCTTTATGATTTACAGGTCGCTGTCATGTCTTGGCCGAAACTAAAAATGTCCGTTATCGAAAAACCTTTGCGTTCCAACCGAGACAAAGAGATACTTGACTATATGGATAAATATGCGCCCGGAGTAGGCATGTCACAGGCTCCGCGGGAGATACCGGCCAATAGAGAGGGTGAAGTGA
>JAJZMK010000025.1 GCA_021798275.1 Actinomycetes bacterium
AGCTCTTAGCATGCTTACAAATTATACTAAAGATGACAATAAGAATATCTGGTTTATCGATGCCAATACACATCCTCAGACAATTAATGTAGTACGTACACGTGCTATAGCAAAAAATATCGATGTTGTAATAGGCGATCCTAAATCGGAATTCGAAGCGGTTGCGGTGCAGACCTCAGCTCTGCTGCTGTCTTATCCAGGTAGCGACGGCGCCTTATCGGATTGTCGACCTATCATAGATATAGCTCATAGATATAAGACATTAGTCGCGGTGGCAACCGATCTTCTTGCTTGTGTCATCTGTGAGCCACCGGGAGCTCTCGGAGCGGATGTGACCATCGGAAGTGCAATGAGGTTTGGGCTACCATTTTTTTTCGGTGGTCCCCACCCCGGCTTTATAGCCTGCAAGGAAGGACTCCACAGGTATATGCCCGGACGTTTGGTCGGGGTTTCCAAAGACCGCCTCGGCAACACGGCCTATAGGCTAGCCCTTCAGACGAGAGAACAGCACATTAAAAGGGAGCGGGCAACCAGCAATATATGCACCGCTCAGAGTTTACCGGCCATCATTGCCTCCATGTATGCCGTCTATCACGGGCCAAAAGGTCTGAAAAGAATTGCCCAGACCGTCAACCGTAAAGCAATTTTGCTTGCGCAATTATTAAACGAAAACGGATATCGGTTAAAGAATCGTTACTTCTTTGATACCGTAACGGTTGAAACCGGGGAAGAGACAGACGCTCTTATTTCCGCAGCGGCCGTAGAGAAAATCAATCTGCGCAAAATAAGTGATCATGAAATTTCCATATCTCTTGACGAGACTACGGACACTTCTGTCATCGAACAGGTCATCTCGGTCTTTGCCGGTAAGAAAGTCAATCTTTCTGATGAGAGAAGCTTTTTTGATCAACAGTCGGACTCTTCTTTGCTACCCGCCGGGCTTATAAGGCAGTCATCTTTTTTGGTGCACAAAGTTTTCAATAGCTATCAAAGTGAGACGGAAATGATGCGCTACCTGAGAAGGCTTTCCGATAAAGATTTGGCACTGGATAGGACGATGATACCCTTAGGATCTTGCACTATGAAGTTGAATGCTGCAGCCGAATTAGCTCCTATCGGATGGCCGGGTTTTAATAATATTCATCCTTTTGCCCCAGATGACCAAAGCGAAGGCTGGCAGATTATCGTTTCCGATTTGGAGAATTATTTGGCGGAGCTGTCAGGTTATAAGGCTGTTTCGTTGCAACCTAACGCCGGTTCACAAGGAGAATTTGCCGGACTATTGGCCATCAAAGCGTATTATAGGGAATTGAATCAAACGGAGCGGACAATATGCTTGATACCAAAGTCAGCGCACGGCACGAATGCAGCAAGTGCGGCTATGGCCGGCTACCAGGTCATAGCTGTGGCTTGTGATGACCGGGGCAATGTCGACTTTGATGATTTAAAAGATAATTTTACGCGTTATGCCGACCATGTAGCTGTTTTGATGCTGACTTATCCTTCTACCCACGGGGTATTTGAAGAGAATATATTGCAGATAACATCGATGGCGCACGATCACGGGAGTCAGGTATATATTGACGGGGCAAATATGAACGCCTTGACAGGTATTATCCGTTTCAGTGATTTGGGTGGAGACGTATCACATTTTAACTTACATAAAACATTTGCAATTCCCCATGGGGGTGGAGGCCCAGGTGTAGGTCCGATTGGTGTTCGTGAACACTTAGTTTCTTATTTGCCGGCAAAAGTTACCGATCATAGTCCACAAGAAGGACGATTTGGTGATGTGATATCTGCCGCCCCTTACGGCTCAGCCGGTATACTGCCTATAACCTGGGCTTACATAAGAATGATGGGGGCAGATGGACTGACAAAAGCTTCGAAAGTGGCAATCTTGAATGCTAATTATTTAAAAGAACAATTATCTGATGCATATGAGATTCTCTATACCGGCCCCAGTAATTATGTCGCTCATGAAGTTATCGTAGACTTGAGGCGTATTACTCAAAATACCGGTGTAACGGTTGATGACATAGCCAAAAGACTCATGGATTTTGGTATTCATGCCCCTACGGTTTCTTTCCCCGTTGCCAATACCATGATGATAGAGCCAACCGAATCGGAGTCTAAATCTGAATTGGACAAATTTGTTAATGCCATGCTTATTATCAGGAGAGAAGTGAGCGATATAGAAGAGGGGAAAATTATTTTTGCGCAGAGTCCGCTTGCAAACGCTCCCCATAGTGCTAAATCTCTGTTAGAAGAACCTTGGGATAAGCCATATTCCAGATTGGAGGCGGCATTCCCACTGGGGGAACACGAGAATAAGTATTGGCCACCGTGTGCGCGCATTGACGCCGCATATGGGGACAGGAATTTATTTTGTACTTGCCCCGCTCTGTAAACATCAGATTCCTATGTTATTACATATAGGAATCATATTTCTTAAGATTGAAAAAGTATATTTATAGTTAATAGATAGATAGGAAGATAATGAAAGACGTACTTGTAATAGCAAATCCTTTGATGGATCAAATGGTGTTTGTCGACGAAGATCAGATAAA
>JAJZMK010000040.1 GCA_021798275.1 Actinomycetes bacterium
CTTACCGATCGGGGTCACCCGGGGGTCTTCCTGTGGTGAAACCGACCCGCCTAAAGGCTCCGTTGTTTCGAACATGGTCCGGAACTTATACATCTTGAAAACCCGCCGATTCTTCCCAACTCGTTTGCAGCGGTAAAATATCGGGCCGCGCGAGTCGAATTTGATTAGCAATGCCATTGGCGGTAAAAGCAGCAATAATAAAGCTGCGCCGACCAGAGCGACGGCTAGGTCGAAAAATCGCTCCAGTCCGTCTTGAACTGAGGATTGTGATTCCACAGCCGCGCCTGTGACGGAATTTTGAGGACACCGTTCTGATCTTGCATGAGATTGGCCCATAAGCTCATCTGCCCTCTGAGGTTGAAAGGGTACGAGATGTGGAATATGATGATGAAATTAATGCGCTCAGGTTGTGAAGAACCTGGAGGGAAGGCAGGCTTCAGTGCTGAGCCAAGGCATTGGCCAGTGTTTCGACGACTCTTTTGATATGCGTGGTGCTCAATGCCGGGTGAAGCGGCAAAGTTAATTCCCTGGCGAAAAACATTTCCGCATTTTTTAGATCGCACTTGCCGAAACGTTCACGATAGTAGCTGAACAGGTGTACCGGCGGATAGTGGATGCTGCTCTGAATGCCGTTTTGGCGCAGATGCGACATTATAGCGTCCCTGTTTGAACCTTCAGGGAGAAGAACGGCCATGAGGTGAGCGGCGGTTTCCTGCTCGGGGTTGAAAGGAACGGTCACATCCGGCAGCTGAGCCCGCAGCATGTCCCGATAGAGGTTGCTGAGCTCCCGCCTGTACCGGTTCCATTCCTGCAGCCGTTCGAGTTGCGCCAGCCCAATGGCCGCGCGCAATTCATCCATCCGGTAATTGTATCCAAGCTCGGTGACGTCATAGGAAAAGGCATGACCTCTGTATCTATCCAAGGTAAGAGAAGTCATGCCATGCGACCTCATTTGACGGATGCGGCATAGAACCGCGCTGTCGCGGGCGAGTATCATGCCGCCTTCGGCGGTGCACATATTCTTGTTGGTGAAAAAACTGAAAGCGGCTGCATCACCCCAGCTGCCCACCCGGTCGATTGCGGGCGCATGAGCGGCATCTTCGACGAGCTTGAGCCCCTTTGCATCCGCAAACGATCTCCATGCGGGCAGGCTCACCGGATAACCGCCGTAATGCATAACGATGATGGCTTTTGTCTTTTGAGTGCATTTGGTTTGCGCATCGGAAAGGGAAATATGTGGAGTGAGGATGTCCTCAATATCGACAAAGATTGGAGTAGCCCCTGTATACAAGACTGCATTGACAGTGGCCACAAAGGTAAGAGACGGAACCAAAACTTCGTCGCCCGGTCCGATGTTCAGGGCCTTAAGGCATAGATGCAGACCGGCCGTGCAGGAATTGACGGCGACCGCATCCGGCGCCCGATGCAACTTGGCAAAGGCCCTCTCGAAGGCCGCGACCCTTTCGCCCATGGTGAGCCAGCCGCTATCGATCACGGCGCACAAGGCCTTCTTTTCCTTTTCTCCCAAAACGGGATCGGCAAGCGAGATCGTTTCTTCCACACTCATTTTAAGACAGTCCTTCAGCAGCCAAGCACGACGGATTTGAGGTCTTTTAAAAAAATGTTCTGCGCATGCATAAAATCTTCTTCCCTGCCTATGTCCAGCCATAAGCCCCGATGCTCGTAAATATTGATCTGCTCGTTACGGGCCATCAATTCATAGACAAGGTCGTCGAATCCGAAAGGAACGCCCTTCGGGATCATCTCCAGAAGAACGGGTTCCATACAATAGATCCCCATGCTAACCTTAAAGTTCATGGCGGGTTTTTCTCTAAAGCCGGTCATGAGATGGTCCTGGCAATCCAGGACCCCTAAATCGATTTTGATCACCTTTTCGGTTACGGCAACGGTGAGTTTTCCGCCTTGCTCCTTGTGGAACGCTATAAAATCCCGCAGGTTGAGATCTGTGATCAAATCGCCGTTCAAAGTCAGGAAGGTTTCAGAGAGCTCCCCCTTAAGCAGCCGCAAGGCGCCGATTGTGCCAAGCGGCTCGGGCTCCTGCGTATATGTGATATGCATATCCCACTGGCAGCCGTCATTGCAAAGAGAACGAATGAGGTGCCCCAGATAGCCTGTAGTGATAACAACCTCACTGACTCCCCAGCGACGAAGATACTTCAAGGTTATTTCTATTACCGGCTGCTCCCCCACAGGCATTAACGGTTTCGGCATTACGTGCGTATAGGGCCGCAGCCTTGTACCTTTTCCACCTGCCTGTATCACCGCTTTCATGTCCGATTTCCTTCTATCTATTTGATACCAAGTGCAACTCAATACCGGCCTAAGGAGTAAGGGGTCTCAGACATTGTATGTGTGAGATTTGTATCGTTTTAAATCGGCGCGCATCCAACGCACAGTTTCTTCAATGCCTCGCTCAAGGGTGTAGGAGGGGCTCCATTCGAGCATTTCCTGAGCGCGCCTGTTATCGCAAATCAGCTGCCGGACTTCACTGGATTCGGGCCGAACACGGCGGCCATCACTTTCTATCGTTGCTGAACAACCGCAAATT
>JAJZMK010000100.1 GCA_021798275.1 Actinomycetes bacterium
TAACAGCCGATTTCGCGCCTACACCGGTAACAACCCCTCAATCACGCTTTCCGCCGGCCTCGCGTTCATAAAGCCAAAGCTGCCCGTCGGAACGGCCATAAGGCAGGCAGATGAGCTTCTTTCACGCGCTAAGAGCGTTGAGGGCAAAGATTGCCTGACTCTGTTCGACACAACCGTGAAATGGGAAGATCTGCCCGAACTAGTCGATTTCTTCCTGTTCCTGGATGACAGGACTGGCGACAAGAAATCGCCAATAAATACGTCCTTTCTCTACCGCCTCCTTTCCTATCAAAATATCGCAAAGTCGTACATTCACGGTGACAGTGTCGCCGGCCTCAGATGTCTAGGTCTGCTGAGCTATGATATCGGAAGGAATATCATCCGACATCTTGAAGGCGGTGAAAAGCCGCAACGTGGACAGGATGAGCATCTGGAGCTTTCAAAGCTTGTAAACGTGAAGCCCTTTAAGCAGTCCATCTGGCGCGGGCTGCAGATCCCTGTATCGTGGTGCATTTATAGGAACAGGGGGGCCTCTGAGTACCGCTCGCAACAGAATGCGAACCAGCACATTTGAAGGGAGGCTTGGTAAATGTCCAACTTCTTTTACAACGATGGCACGGAAGAAATAAAAGAAGAGCTTCTCGACGGAAAAGCGAAAGAGTGGGCCGAATCGTTTCTTAAGCCGAAGTGGCCGCCGCGGGGCTCAGGCATGAAGAACCCCAAGCTCACTTCCGCCCAACTTCGAAAATTCCATCGCGAGGTGAAGGAACTTGAGGAAAGAGTCAAGGGTTTGGAAAACCCACAGACCGAGTTTACCAGGATAAGGCCAATCGTCAAGATGCTCAAATCCAAGGTGGCTTACGCCTGCCCCTCCAATGGGGTTGAAAGGAAGGTTCCCGAGGAGTTCAGAAAATACATCGAGGACATGGTGGATAATGTCGTAGATGCGAAGGATTTCCTGGCCTTCGCTTTGTGTTTCGAGGCCGTGGTCGGATATTTCTACGGACAGGGGGGCAGATAGCCATGAAACTCAAGGGCTTCAAGAAAATCGACGGCATTGTTGAAGTCATTACCGGGCTTCACATAGGCGGCAGCGCCTCGATTATTGAGATTGGCGGAAACGATAATCCGGTTATCAAAAACCCCTTCACGAAGGAGCCCTATATACCGGGTTCCTCTATAAAAGGCAAAATGCGCTCCCTGCTTGAATGGAGGCTTGGCAAGCTGGTCACGGACCCGAAAAGCAGGGATTATGGCGAGGTGCATAAGTGGTGCAAAGACCCCAAGTGCCCCATTTGCGTCATTTTCGGAACGTCCGCGGATGAAGCCGGCCTTGGGCCTACGCGGCTCACTGTGAGAGACGCCACCTTTGAAGAATCGTATCTCGACAAGATGCGTGCACGGAAACCTGGCTGGACGCCGATGGACCTGACCGAAGACAAGTACGAAAACTCAATAAACCGTATCACGGCGAGAGCCAATCCAAGGCCGCTGGAGCGGGTCCTTCCAGGCGCCAGATTCAAATTCTCGATGCGTTATAAGGTCTTTGAAGATGGCGACGGCGGCGCGAATGATGAAGAGCTTTTTAAGTACGTGCTGGAGGGGCTCAAACTCATTGAGTCGGACGCGCTTGGAGGGGCTGGGAGCAGGGGCTGCGGCCAGGTGGTGTTCAAGGTCGACATTGGAGGTCCTGAATTGAAGGACGTCGCGGATGTTGCGCCAGCCGACTTTCCCACCATCGAGCAGGTGTGAGAAATGGCCCAATATCGGGATTACACGGTTGAACTGGAGCTGGGATCGCCGATCGTAACAAAATTTCAGGCCGACACCATCTTTGGCCACATTTGCTGGGCGATGCGCTTTCTTAAGTGGGATACGCCCGAAGGCGGCGACAGGCTTGGAGAATTCCTGAGGCTCTACGACCAGGAAGGAGGCCCGCCGTTGCTGGTCAGCGATGGATTTCCGGGGGGCTACCTGCCCAGACCGGTGTTGCCTCCGATAACGCAGCAGGAACTGGACGATGTGGTTGGCCCGGTGAGTTTGGGCGAGTTGGTAAAGAATTCGCACAAGATAAAGGCCGTTAAAAACCTCGAATATGTGCCGGCTGGAGATTTTGCCAGGCTAAACTCGCACTGGATGGACCCGGTCGAGATTTTCAGGCAGCTTTTCCAGGCTCATGACCCGATGTCCGGCGACTCTCACCCGGGCAGGACCACGATGGTCCAACACAATACGGTGGACCGGGTCCGCAATATGGTAATGAATGGGCTTTATTCGCAGGAGGAGACTTTTTATTCGAATGATTTCCGGAAGTTCAAGATATATGTCCGTACAAGCTACTTCACTCGCGAGGATTTGGCGCGAATATTCGAATTTATAGGCGAGGATGGGTACGGCAAGGATAAGTCCACCGGCAAGGGGCATTTCACCTCAATTGTGCGGGAGGGTAACGAACTGATGGAAAATGGGGACCCTAATGGATTCATGACTCTGTCATCGTTTATCCCGCAAAAAGGCGACCCCAGGGATGGCTATTACAAGATTCTCCATAAGTACGGGAAG
>JAJZMK010000077.1 GCA_021798275.1 Actinomycetes bacterium
CTATCATAGCTCTTTGGTCGGGCATTACTGTTTAGCTATTCATCCGTGGATACAACTAGATGAACCTTTCACTGGTGATAAGAATTTTTAGCGAATCAATATCGCCGAACGGAGAAAATTTTTAACATATAAAGAATTTTATCTTTTCCCGTGTTGCTAGATTTTTGACAATGACTTTTTTAATTGGTGTATTTGTATTTTTACTTGGCATCGCATCCGGTTCCTTTATAAGTGTTGTGACGTATAGGTTGCCATTAGGGGAATCGGTCGTTCGTCCCGGATCGCGCTGTACATCTTGCAAAGAGCCGATAACATGGAAGTATAATATTCCGGTCTTAGGTTTTTTGCTGACAAAAGGAAAGTGCGCTTTTTGTCGGGAAAAAGTTAGCGTTAGATATCCGTTTTTTGAGTTGTTGACAGGACTACTTTTTCTGGCTGTTGACCTTCGTTCCTCTACGTACTGGCTTTTACCTTCTTACTTGGTTCTAGCCACCGGTCTGATTATCGTATCCATAATAGATATCAAGACAATGACGATACCCAGGAAAGTCCTGTACCCCATTTTATGCATTGGGTTTATATGGCTCATCATTGTATCTCTGGTAACTCATGATGAAGGCGCACTTCTTCGCAGCGTGATTGCGGGGACAGGAGCATTTGCCATATTTACCCTTTTGTTTTTACTGTTTCCGAGAGGAATAGGATTTGGAGACGTCCGCATGATAGGGGTGTCATCGTTTTTTATAGGGTGGATAGGCTACAAAGACGTTTTGCTGTCTGTGATAATAGGGATTATAACAGCCGGGCTGGCTGCAATCTTCCTTCTGATAGGCAAGAAAGTGTCGGCAAAAAGTAGAATACCGCTAGCTCCTTTTCTGGCATTTGGAGCGATCGTTGTTATTTTATACGGCCCGACTATCGTAAAGGTGTGGTGGCGCTGAACATCATTTGTAATCCGTTCTCACTATATTGTAGGCAGATATGTTATAAAAGCCCTGAAGCCATTGGTGGGCTCGCTCTGGCTAAGGCTTTTGTTCAAACGTGCTGAGAATCAATAGAGGGCTTTATGAAGTAGCGGAACAGGTTTTATTAGTTAGTTTCCTATAAAACGGATACAGCCAACCCCTCGCGTCTTAGCATAACTTTTAGATCTTGAGGGACGGGAGCGTTAGCGATAGCCTGTTCTGTATCGATGACTCCTGTTTTTAGTAGCTCCATCAAGGATTGAGCAAAAGATTGCATTCCGTAGTATTCGCCTTCATTGACAATTTCCGGTATTATGCTAGTTTTCGTAGGGTCAAGGATGCATTGCTGAATTCTGCCGTTTACGACCATTATTTCCAAAGTAGGCACCCGTCCTTTTCCGTCGGCTCTTGGAACAAGACGCTGACAAATGGTACCCCTAAGGGATCCCGCCAGGGAAAGTCTTGCTTGCTGCTGACGATTTTCAGGGAAGAAATCGATAATTCTGTTAATCGTTTCTACAGAATCTATCGTATGTAGCGTGGAAAGGACAAGGTGTCCAGTCTCGGCTGCGGTCAAAGCGGTGGCCACTGTTTCTGGATCCCGCATTTCGCCGATGAGAATAATATCTGGGTCTTCTCGAAGTGACGACCGCAAGGCTGTGATGAAACTTTCGGTATCGAACCCAACTTCTCTCTGGTTGATTGCCGCCAGTTCATCTCTGTGTAGTATTTCTATAGGGTCTTCAATGGTGACTATATGACACTCTCTGCTTTTGTTGATATGACCTATCATGGCACCTAAAGTCGTAGTCTTTCCCGACCCAGTGGGGCCGGTGACTAGTACTATGCCGTTTTTTTCTTCGGACAATCTCTTTACTACGGGAGGAAGCCCAAGCTCTTCAAGTGTTTTGGTGCTGGAGTTTACTCTTCGAAATACCATGCCAATTGATCCTCTTTGGCGAAAAGCATTAACCCTGAATCTACCGAGGTGGGGAACAGAATAAGCAAAATCACATTCATGATGAGCTTCGAAATTTGCCCACAGTCTGGCATGCATTATGCCCTGTGCCAACGGAACCAAGTCGTCGGCTTGAATAATTGCTTCCTGGTTGAGGCGAATCAATTCTCCGTTGATCCTCATTCTAGGTGGAGAACCAACTTTGATATGGAGGTCTGAGCCTTCAATTTCTATCAATTGTCCAAGTAATCTGTTTAGCGTAGCTATATCCAGCATGCCTACCCCTACCTCTTGACATCCTTTAAGTTGGTTGCATCATACCAGTTTAGATCACGGGTGTTTGATAAGCAACTAACTTTTGAAAGTACCATTTTACTTATTTTAACTCTACATTTACCGGTTTTGCAAAAGTAATTGCAATCTTTTCCTTATATTTGTCACCGTAGCTCTAACGATCAACCATTGGATAGATAATAGGAGAAATATCTGTAATTTCCGCTAAAGCTCTCTATACTTACGGCAACCTTTTTCCGTTGTGTAGCCAATTGCGTAAACCGGTATGTTGACGCGATTGGTCTGAATTTTTATCTCCACATCGACAAGAGTATAGGAATTCTTTGCTTCAATGCCGGAAAT
>JAJZMK010000133.1 GCA_021798275.1 Actinomycetes bacterium
CCCCTGGTATTTACCAGCATATTTATGGCGAACAACGCCCCCTGCGGAGGCCAGGTCCGCTCGTCATTCATTATGTGGTCGCGAATCAGGAGCATGCCGCCCGGGTCGAGCGCGCGATAAATTTTCACGAAGAGATCCACGTTCTGCCGATGACCGTTCTGGTGAATTATGGCGGAGAGTAGCGCCAGGTCGCACCCTTTCGGCAGTTCATCCTTGTAGAAATCTCCGGGCTTTAACTCGGCCCTTTCGAATACCCCCTCCGATGAAAGCCGCTCCCGGGCCATCGGAATTACATCGGCCAGGTCGAATAATACCGCTCGCATCTGAGGATTTCGCTTGAGGAACGCAATAGTGTAGGTCCCGGAACCTCCGCCGATATCGAGCAGCCTGCGATAGCCGTTCAAATCCAGTGAAGCGGCGATTTCCTCGGAGAGGTTTCTGCCGATGGCGTGCATGGCGCCGATAAAGGCGTGCCTGTCATCCATGTCCATCGGCACAGGAGGCTTGGACTCCGAATCGGGTCCGAGCTTCACGACGTCAGTCAACCCGCTCCAGGTCTCCCACAACCGTTTCATGTGGAGCAGCATCGGAAGCGTGGACGCCGGTTTTTTTGTTGAGTAAGGCGCGCTTTCGTCCGTAAGTGAGTAGATTTTACCTTCCTTGCGGAGCAGTCCGAAGGTCACGAGGCAGTCCATGAGCCGTTCGAGGGCCCTTTGGTCCCATCCGAATTTTTCGGCTATCTTTTCGGCTCTCTCATAGGAGTCGTCGATTAATGTAAAAAGATCCAACTCAGCAGCCGTGAGGATTATCCTGCTTTTCATAAATCCCCTGGCTGTCGCCATAAAGTCGTCTTTTCCCTGCATGCTTGTCCCTCGCAATACTGGAGTTTAACCAGCCTCCATCCGGGAGCTTTCCGGCGGGGATGAAAAGGACTGGCCCGCCTCGTGCCCGCCGCTCTCAGAACACGTGTTTGCGGATGGGAACTGATTAAACCGCTTTGATTTTAACGCAAACAAAACACCTCAAACGGAACCTGATTTTTTAATCTAACGCAAAGGGCAATCCGAAGCAATGATGGTGAGCAGTGAAGGGTGAAGAGTGAGCGGCGCACCGGATTTCTGATCTCCGTCGATTCCCCCATCCTCGGATGTCCGCAAGTTTAAGGAGGCACATCTCCCCTTGTCTTGACTGCCATGCGCTTAGATTTCCAGGGTCACTACTGAAGGCCCTGTATGCTGTTTCCGCTGTTAAAACAGGATTTTTTTATTTCTCTCTTTTCATATTATATTGATTTAATGGATGTTTCTGGATTTTAGAGTCGGAAATAACAGCTAATAACAGCAGTGGAAAACAGCATAATAACAGCATGATAACAGCAGCGATAAATGCAGTGAACAGTGAGGAGTGAAAAACGCAGTGAGTGGAAGAGTGGAACGTTTCTATATTCTTTTTTGAAAGAACGGCGATACCGAGAAAAGCGATCTTGGTCAGGCGATAGGCCTGTCTCTCGATTCCACTTGGATTGACAAGGTTTATACCATGAAGGTTTTTCAAGCCGCAAAGCGGCAATCAGAAACGGAAACGAGAAGCGGCAATAGAAAGGGAAACCACAAAAGGCAAAAGTAGGGGGCGGTGAATGGGTGAATGGGTGAGTAGGTGAACGGGTGAATGGAGGGAGAGATTTGATTTGATTCCTGGAGTGGTAGTGATAGATTGGATTTTGAATCCGAACCACTTGTCAGTCTCACGTTTCATATCTTTAAGTCTTCTGGATTTGATAAGCAGCATTTTAGCGGCGCCGGGGGTGTGAGCCGGATCTCGCTGTTTCCTCGATGCCTTGTTCCAGGCGGGGCAGGCGTATAATGTATATAATAAGGTGTGTGGGATCGAGGAGGTAGGACGATGGAAATCGCTTTGGGCGAAGTATCTGTCGAGGATTTAGGCGCATTGTGTCTCAAATGGCGGATCAGTCGGCTGGCGCTTTTCGGATCGGCGCTAAGCGGACAACTTGGGCCGGACAGCGATATCGACCTCCTTGTTGAGTTCGAACCGGAGGAGCAATGGTCACTGCTGGACCTGGTGCGGGCCGAGGCGGAATTCGCCGATTTGTTCGGACGTCGCGTAGATTTGGTGGACAAGCGCAGTCTTGAGCGCAGCTCCAACTGGATTCGGCGGAGGGAGATTTTGGAGTCGGCGGAGGAAATCTATGCCGCGTGACCCTTTGTCCGCCGTGCTGGATATGATCCATGCCGTAGAGAGGGCGCAGCGGCTCTGCGCTGGACTAAGCGAGGCTGAATTTCTGGCGGATGAACGTACCCAGTGGGCCGTCTACAGCCAGATCATCATCCTGGGCGAGGCAGCGTCCCGACTGCCACGCGATTTCTGCGGCAGCCACCAGGACATACCATTGGCAGCGGCGACAGGAATGCGCCATCGGCTTATACACGGATACGACAGCGTGGATTGGGTGCGAGTCTGGAAGACACTTCAAAAGGATCTGCCGCTCCTGCTGCAGCAGT
>JAJZMK010000006.1 GCA_021798275.1 Actinomycetes bacterium
CTACTTGAAAAAAAGAGGGCCGTCTTTCTCCGTTGAATACGTTGTATGAGCCGTAAGCGCCGTCGATCGGTAAGGCTTGATCTTTCCTTGATATGCCTACTTTGTTCTTTCCGCTTCTTTGTTTTTGGGTTTTTGTAAGCAGCCTGTATGCTACATTGGTGATTTCATTTCCTTCGGTAAAGATCAGTTCAATTTCACTCCCACTCGGCCAGTTTTTTTTAACAGGCGGGAGACATTCAAGGTTTGCTCTAGATATCAGACAATCTGTTATTGGTATAACATCATGACTGTGGCGCCTACGCATACCTAGTGACCCGTTTTTGTCGGCGATCAACCGAATCCTGTTTCTCCAGCGTAAGCCGTTGTCATCTGCAAAAGGTGGCTTTACCTTAAATTCTACATCCATGTCCCCGATGAAATTCAGACATTGCTTGACGACTTCTTCTTTCATCTTGCGTTGGTAAGATAATTCGGCATGCTGGAAGTCGCACCCTCCACAGCCAAAAGACCCGGCAAATTGGCATGGGGGAGCGACTCTGTGGGGATTTCGATCAACAATTTCCACTACTTCAGCGCGTCTGAAGTGCTTATTTACGGATGTGATTTTTGCTTTTACCGTTTCGCCCGGCAAACCGTGGTTGACAAAGTAAACATTGCCGTCATTGTGACTTATACAAGCTCCGCCGTTTACAATTTTCTCCAGGTGAAGCAGCACTTCATTGTCTATGTCGAGTGGTTTTTCCAAGGTGTTATTGTGGTCTTTAGACAGTTTCCGTAAGTTCTTGGATGGTAAGCGCATGGCCAAATAACGGACCCTCGGCTTCGTTGTAGCCTATAGAGCTGAGCAGGTTGGCTTGTGTTCTGAGTCTTACACCTGATGCTATCGTGGCGATGTCAAGACCTGCACCCAGGCTGGCAACCGCTGCGGCGATGGCGGAACTTCCCGGTTGTTCATGTATCTGTTCTGTCAGGGTGGGATCTAATTTCAATCTTGATATGGGAAGCTTTGACAACAGATTAAAGCTCGACCATCCGGCACCCACGTTTGTCAATAGAACCAAAAAGCCCATTTTGGTCAATGCCACAATACTGTTAGCCGCAGCCGGCCCGGCATCAAGAAGTGCTTGCTCGTTAATTTCAAAGCAGAATAACTCTTTTTTCAGGCCGTAGGAGTTGACAGGAGAAGCGATGGTGGAGACTATGGCTTCATCTACGAGCATGCGGTTGGCGATCGGTATACGAATGGCGCATTTTGGTATCAAAATTTTTTTATCCATTGTCGGGGTAAGGCTGTCCGAAACGGACTTGCAAATATTATCCAGAATGGTAGCGTATAACTCACGCCCAAGGTTTATTTCGCAAGAGAAGGGCAAAATATCGGAAAAAGAGAGCGTCGTATCTTCCGGTATGTAGGTAATAAAACTTGCTGAAGCAGCCATTATCCTGTGACTTTCAAGAGAGACAACCGGTAAGAATGTGATACGGAGCTCTTTCTTATCAATAATTTCATTCACTAGCTTCATCTTTGCCGAGCGTCCAAACATATCCTGCTTCATGACGTCGTCATAAATTTCAAATCTGTTCCCGCCACGCTCTTTTGCTTTATAGAGAGCGGAATCAGCTTCGTCGATCATAGTTGGTCCGTCGTTGTTCCTAGATAGAGAGATACCTATACTGGCCGATACGCTTACGGACGTTTCCGTCAGCGGAACAGGCTTATAGATGGCCCGTCTGACGCGCTCGGCTATTGATAAAGACGTAGTGATATCCAGAATTCCTTCCGCCAGCATCACGAATTCGTCACCACCAAAACGGGCTATGGTATCTCCGGGGCGCGTCACCTCTTTTAGTCTTTCGGCAACCGCTATGATAAGTTTATCGCCGGCGGTGTGTCCGTAGGTATCGTTAACTTTCTTAAAGCCATCTATATCGAGGTAGTAAAGAGCGATCGGGACTCCGGACCTTTTGGCTCTGGCAATAGCTATCTCCAAGTGGTCAAGCAATAGGGCGCGGTTGGCAAGTCCGGTGAGAGCGTCATGCGTGGCTTGGTAAGCCAGACTGGCATTTTCCTGTATCCTGGTGGTTACATCTCTGGCGTTGCCGACGATACCTTGGACTGCCGGATCTTCAAGATGATTGGAGGCTACAATCTCCAAGTGTCGCCAAGAGTTATCCCAAGCTCTGAGGCGTATGGAAATTTCCACCACGCTACCCAAGTTTTCCTGGAGGTACTGAACTTTCTCGGCGTTGGCCTCCAAATCCTCAGGGTGAATGTAATCCCTGAGGTAAGTGCCTATGGCGTCTTTTTCCGCCACGCCGGTTATTTCAAAGAAAGCCGGGCTGGCGTATTTGATGCGGCCTTCATTGTCACTCAAGGTAATCATATCCCCGGACCTTGCCATAAGAGCAGAAAACCTATCAAAAGCCGCCTGTAGCTGATTATTGTGTTCCTGGAGATCGGTGATATCCATAAAAGTAGCTATGACACCGACTTCTTGTGCCGAGAGCCTTATTGGCTTTGTATTGGCAATCGTCCATAATCGCTTGAACTTGCCATCGGCGGAGGGAACATCTATACCGATGGTAATGCGATTCATCGCCTCTCCCGTGGAGAGGGTTTTGAGTATGGGACTGTCTTCTTTCTCCCAGGCTGTGCCGTCTAAGTGATAAGTGGCGGAAATGTGCTCCAAAGCATTGACGCCGACGATGTTCTCTTGATCGGCATTGAGCATATTGCAGGCGGCTTGATTGACAGCTATTATGCGACCCGTGTGGTCGTGGATTATAACGCCATGCTCAAGACCTTCTATGACCGCACGATAATCTACTTCATCAGTGCGTATTTCATCAGTGCGGATTTCATCAGAGCGTGTAGCTCCCGATTTTTCTTTTGCTGTTATCATATCGATGTTCAGATACCTCTGCTGCTTATTCCCCGGAGTCGTCGTCTTCAACTTGATAAAAAGGTAAATCAAGGTCAGCCAGCCTGACAAGCCCCGAGGCTATCAAACCCGCCAACATCATAACCTGATTTTCCAATCGGTCTCTTCCTTCAAGGGCAGTCTCCTCTAATCTCAGTACCGATTGGAGTGAAATTTCAATAGCCGCTTGCGATGTAGCTTTATTAGAACTGTACACCTCTTCAGAGCGCGGGTCTGTGAATTCTAAAATTTCTTCACCCATGGTGGCCGTCAAGCCATCCAGTGCGGAAAGTATCAATTTGGGATTTGGTAGTTCCCTTAATCTCTGCAATCTCAAAGTGACTTCAAGAGCAATTTCAATGGTCTCCGTGGAAGGCTCTCCTATGGTCCACGAGCGATAAGCGCTTTGGCTCCATGTCGGCCACTCTAACGTTATATCGGCGCGCACCCTAGGCGGAGATTGTTCGCCGGGAAGACTGTAAGAGGTTTCAAAAGAAAGGTCTCCCGATAAAATATCGGACAAAAGTCTTTCCTCAATTTGCTGTGGTTCCAGAAGGCTTTGCTCTAAAGCAGACTTCAGTTGATAGATTACTCTGAGAAAAATATGATCAAACATTTATATATTACGCTAATCAAATTTTATGGATCCGGTATCGATAAATTGTACTTTTCTGATAACCGATATTTTTTATATTAACAACTTAATGCAAAAGGATTACTTCTCCTGTATTCTTCGAACAAAGACTATGGTGTCCAGATCGCGGGGTCAGATGTTGACGGAAACAACAAATACATGGCTCAAGAGGGGATTCTTGCTGTATGCGCATCAGGGAGGTGCTTTGGATGCGCCGGCAAGTACGCTATTTGCTATGGAACAGGCTCTTCAAAGCGGGGCCAACGGTATTGAATTAGACGTCCACCGCACCAGAGACGGCGTGTTGGTGGTCAGCCATGATCCGGTTGTGGATACCACGACGAACGGCAGCGGAGCCATAGCGGATCTGGATTATGAATATATATCACGATTGAATAACGCTTATTATTTTACAGAAGAGACGCCTTCTTCTCCGGAATCATATCCTTATAGGGATATTGGGGCAAATAATCCCAAGTTTTCCGTGGCGCGCCTTGAAGAAGTGCTTTCCTGCTTTCCTGATGTGGTGTTAAATCTTGATATCAAACAGACATTTCCGGCTGTAACACCTTACGAAGAGCAGTTGGCTTTAATGTTGCGACACTACGGGCGCCAAGAGAATACGATAGTGGCATCTTTCCACGACAAGGCCATAGAGAGATTCTCGGAAGTAGCTCCCGAGTTCGCCACTGCCCCCGGAGCTGCGGAGATGGCTATGTACGGTAAAGCGTTTTTTGGCGGCACGGCCATCAGTAAATCGATTACCCGTCATGTTGCCCTACAAGTTCCGGCCAAAGTGGGAAGCATGGATATCATAAGCAAAAGCTTTGTGGAAACAGCCCATGAACTCGGATTGGCTATTCATGTCTGGACGATTAACGACGAAAAAACCGCTTTGGAGCTGTTGGATACCAAAGTAGATGCCATAATGACGGACAGGCCAAAAGCATTAGCCAATATTGACAAACTGAAATCACTGCTGGATACCTCTTCTAGATGAGGTAGAAACGACAAAAGAATATTTTATGGACGTGATCAGTAATTTCAGGTACAACTCACCATAGTGGTTTGTAGCACTATTTGGCGTAACTATATATGCATTACCTCACTGTATTGATAAATATCAACCGCGACCACAGTTTGGTTTTTTACCGTGATTAGCGCTTTTCTTTTTTCTGAGTTTTCTCTTGTTTGTTCTTTTTGACATAGCTCTATGATACTACTCGATAAACTCAAGTGAATTTATCACTTTGTGACATTGTCCAAAAGATTATCAAAAGTAACTTTGCCTGGCTACAAGATAGTCTTGTAGCTGGATATATGGTAGTCTACTGCTAAGGTATTAGACGAAGTAGATGAGGCTGTAAGCGGAGGCTTCCCAATTGTCCTGGCTGATATACAACGGACAAGTTATTGCCAGTATCGAAGAGAGAAAACGCGGCTTTTATGAGGTTTTCCAGAGTTGCGGTAGGAAGTTGACAGGTGTAAATGGCGTCATCATGACAGGATCGGTGTTTCTGCTTCATAATATCGGATCCTCACTGGAGGTAGACATCATAGTTCTGGACGAACAATTTTCTGTCAAAAAATTGAAATTCTTAAAAGGTAATAGATTTGCTTTTGTCGGTAAAAAATCCAAATACGTCCTGCTGGGATCCAAAAAATCATTGGCGAAATATAATATTCAAGTGGGGGACATTTTAAAAATTGTCTCTGAAGGTTTTTGAGATAGCTGCCTTTCGGATAAAAGGCCGGTACGGTCTTTTCTGGCTGCAACAAAACTCCGTTGTGTTATATAAGCGTAAAGTCTTACCGGCATCTCGTAAAGGTATAGGATATCTCCGGTGATCGGTACCCTTTATATCGTGTCAACCCCTATAGGCAATTTGCAAGATATGACAGAAAGAGCGCGCAAGGTATTGGCTGATTGCGACGTCGTCTGCTGTGAAGATACAAGACATTCAGGGATGCTATTAAAAAAGTTGGGTATCAACGCTAAAAAGCTGCTTTCCGTACATAAATTGAATGAAGCTTCCAAGGCCGACGTAATCGTTGAGATGCTGTTAAAAGGATCCGACATAGCTTTGATCTCCGATGCGGGAACCCCTTTGATATCAGATCCCGGAGAGAGGGTTGTGCAAAGCGCAGTTAGTGCCGGGATAGAGGTGGTAGCCATTCCGGGGGCATCGTCGGTATTGGCGGCGTTGGTGGTAAGCGGATTTGAACTTGATCGGTGGAGTTTTGAGGGTTTTTTGGAGCGAAAAGGCCCGGAGCGTAAAGCCCAGTTATCAAGGCTTAAATTCAGTACCGGCGTTACACTGTTCTTTGAATCTCCCAATAGAATAGCTAAGTCAGCGTTTGAATTGGCAGGCTATTGCGAACCGGAACGACGGATTGTGATAGCCAGAGAGCTGACGAAAATGCACGAAGAAATTTGGCGGGGAACTGTTATGGATATTTCCGAGCGCTTTATCGCCAAAGTTCCAACCAAAGGTGAAATTATTTTAGTGGTCGATAAATTTCATGGGAAGATCTCAGATCCCTATGGTTTCGGGAACACTTTGTCCATGTTAGAAAAACTTTTCCGTTCCGGATATAGCCGTCACGATGCCTTGGCCATCGTTACGTTATTGACAGAGAGAGGGCATAAGGAAGCTTACGATATCTCGTTAGACATCTGGAATAACAGATAATTTTAAATTTATGGACGCAAGTGGTCAATCTGGTAATACACTCGCCATAGTGAGTAAGCATTTTTATATAACTACGCCAATCTATTATGTCAACGATAGACCGCACTTAGGCACGGCATACACGATGGTGATAGCCGATGCTTTGGCCCGCTGGCATAGATTGATAGGCGATGACGTATTTTTCTTAACAGGAACCGACGAGCACGGACAAAAGATCGCCAATGCGGCTGCGGAAAAATCACTTTCTCCGCAGGCATGGGTAGATGAGGCTAGCCTCTGGTTTAAAGACGCTTGGAAAGCGCTGAACATCTCCAACGACGTGTTTATAAGAACCACAGAGGAGCGCCACCACAAAGCGGTTCATCAATTTATGCAAAATATTTTTGATAACGGCTACATATATAAAGGCAATTATCAAGGATGGTATTGCGTAGCATGTGAAGCTTATTATCAGGAAGAGGAATTGCTCCCAGGCCAGCTATGTCCTCAGCACCTCAAAGATGTGAAGTGGATGGTAGAGGAGAATTACTTCTTTGCTCTATCGAAATTTGAGGACCGTTTACTGCAATTATATGCAGATCGCCAAGATATGATCACACCTCCTTCTAGGTATAACGAGATCGTATCTCAGTTGCGACAAGGGCTTCGTGACATATCGATTACGCGAACATCGATTGATTGGGGCGTCAAAGTACCTTGGGATAAAGACCATGTATTTTATGTCTGGTGTGACGCTCTGGTCAATTATCTTACAGCCATAGGTTATCCAAAAGACCAAGATCAAATGGACACCTGGTGGCCCAATGTCCATCACCTGGTAGGTAAAGACATAATTAAATTTCACTGTATTTGGTGGCCAGCTCTTTGTATGGCGGCAGGTTTGAATCCACCCAATCATATTCTTGCGCATGGATGGCTACTTGTTTCTGGTGAAAAAATGTCTAAATCCCGTCTAAATCAAATTGATGCCGCCCGTTACGGAGAGCACGTTGGGGTGGAACCTTTGCGCTATCATTTGTTGCGTGAGATACCGCTTGGAGCTGACTCCGACTTTTCAGAAGAAGGGCTGATATCTCGCTACAATTCCGATTTGGCCAATAATTTAGGGAACCTACTGGCCAGGGTTGTTACGCTAGTACAAAATAAGTACTCCGGCGTAATACCAGATAACGACGTATGTAACCCCACTTGTGAGATGAAAGCTATTATTAATGCCACCGCCAGAGATGCGGCTTTGGCTTGGAATAACTTTACGCCCGATCAGGCTTTGACGCACACCTGGAATCTTATCCGTGAGGTGAACTCTCTTTTGGAGTCCAACGAACCGTGGAAAATGTCTCCCGGTGAGAAACTCGGACATATTTTAACGGATGCTTTGGAGGCTTTACAACTCATAGCGGTAATGTCGTATCCGGCCATACCTGAATCTGCAAATGAAATATGGCGCAGATTGGCTCTGCCCGGTGACATCGAAAACGCAATTACTAATGTGCCGGCGCTACTTGCCATGTTGACAGAAGAAAGCATAGGCGAGACATATGCAGTTGTGAATTATAAAATAGCTGGCAATCAAGTAGTTTTGGGTCCCGCCCTTTTCCCCAGGCGTAAAGCCGGATGACGAAAAAAGAATTGCTGTTTGCGATACAAAGTCCATATATTTTATGTGTCATCTGCCGCCGTAAAAGCCCGCTAATGTGGGAAAATATACAAGCTTGCAAATTCATAAGTGATTCGTTGAATCTTTTTGGACGAGAAGAGATAATAGGTGTGATAACCAAGTGAGTTGGATAGATACCCATTGCCATCTGGAAGATTCTATAGAACTTGCCGCTATATTGGCGCAAGCTACTTTAGCCAATGTCAAGAGCATGATAACGGTTGGCACCGATATAGGTTCTTCCTTGCAGACCGTAAGTCTGGCATCGGCTATAGCAACCGCTAAAGAAAGCGGAATGGATTTGCGGCAATTCGTCAAAAAGCGCTTTCAAGACGCCAGCGCGGCCGACATTCTGCTGTCAAAGAGCCCTTACGATGAAAACGATATCTTGGATCTACCTGACATATGGGCCGTTGTGGGGGTTCATCCACATGAAGCCAAAAATGGCGTTGCTCCTCTTTACGATATTGTCGGAGGCCTGGATGAGTCTGGCAAAGGCCATACTGGTTCCGTGGTGGCAATCGGTGAATGCGGACTTGACTATTACTATGGAAATTCTCCGGTAGAGGATCAAAAGAGAGCATTTACGGAGCAAATCTTACTTGCTCACCGATTGGATCTGTCGCTGGTGATACACACCCGAGATGCTTGGCAAGATACGTTTGAAATTCTAAGTGAACACAAATTGCCGACCAATACTATAATTCATTGCTTTACCGGAACCGTGTCGGAAGCACGAAGGCTGATAGACATGGGGGCTTATATCTCATTTAGCGGTATAGTCACCTTTAAAAACGCTTTGGATATACAGGATGCGGCAAAGTTTTGTCCCATGGACAGGATCTTGGTGGAAACAGATTCTCCATACCTAACCCCCGTTCCTCATAGAGGCATTAAAAATCAGCCCGGCTTTGTCGGTCTCGTGGGAGCTAAAATAGCCGAGATAAAAGGTATAGGCGTAGATCAAGTGGCCGAGCAAACACTAAACAACGCTAGGCAAGCCTTTTCCTTGCTCTAACCTTGCTCTTTCGCCATGTCTTGTTGCGGTCTGTCCTAAGAGCGAACAGAGTATGTAAAGCTTAGAAAGCGATAAAACTACCTTCTTGAGGGTACTCGTTTTTAGCTATCTGCTCCACACCCTATTCCAATCCTGTTTTACCGATAGGGGTAGACTGCGTAGGTAGTGTAATTTTTACAATAGAATTCCACTTTGTGAAAGTAACATCGGCATATCCGTTTTTTCCTTGTGAGAGGGTAGCTTTTAGCGGCAGATGATTTTTGGTAACAGAGGTGTATAAGATCTCAGTTTCACTAAGTCCGCCTTGTGATTGTGGATGCCCCACGATCCCCAGCACTTTTTTACCGTTGAGCTTTGGATTTTTCAAATAAGTCACTTTACCAGGTATTTTTATCTGCTGCATTTGTCCTGAAATAGTGAGCGATGCAGTTAAATTGATATACGCGACATCAGTTTTGGGAATAAAAATCCACTTATTACCGTATTTCTCCGCTCCGGCTTTCTTGAAACCAAAGAAAGAGATCAGTGTCAGAGAATTGGCTTTTAAGTAAAGCCTACCGTTTTGGTAAACCTCTTGGGATGCACCCTTTATTTTACCGTCTCTGTATGTTGAGTACACGTATCCCTTGTCTATACCGGCGCTACCGCTTTGCGATATGGTCGCTTGTCCCAAATGATCATAATTTGTAAAATGTACCGATCGCATGTCGCTGCCTGATTTAACGGCAATACTCAACAGTTGGGATGGTTTTAGTGGTCGCCTCTGAGAGCGAGTAGCGGCTCCGGCAGGTAAAGATAGCAGCGATAGAGATGTGGCTCCCGACAAGAGAGATGCGGTAAGTATTTTAAGCGTATTTTTCATAGATCCCCAACCAATCCTTCTGTCGACAAAGCTATAAGAAGCAAAACAAAATTGTTTCTCGACCACTCAAGAATAATATAAGCATTCTTGTCTTTACAAAAATAAAGGTAGAAATTATTTAGGATATTTTTAGCGGCTTGTTATGTAAAAATCCAGATCTTTGCTTATTCTTGTTTCTGTCGGTAATGAATTGTTTTACGCCAGTAAAAGTAAATTTTAATTAATTGGATCCGTCTTTTTGATCGGCAGTCGGCTTATGTAGGACTCTGGTGGCAGAAAGTAAGGCGGCTACTACAAGTAAGACCATAGAGACGTAAAAGGCGGAGTGGAGACCGTTGGTAAAAGCGGCGGCAAGCTTGCCGTGTAAGTCAGTAGATCCGACGAAAATGGCGAAAGCAAGACCTCTGGATATAGATCTTGATGCGACCAAGATAGCTAATGAAAATGAAAACACCATACCTATGTTGGCGAAAGTTCTGAGAGCCCCCGAGGCAATCCCAAACACTTCCTTGGGCGAAGCTTTCATTACCGCTGTTGTGTTGGCGGGGAAGAAAGAGGAACTACCGATGCCGTTGACAACGCTTGCCCCTACGACAAGCCACAAAGTTGTGGTATCGGTGAGGTGTGCATAGATAAAGAGGGCGACGACTTGGATGGCCAGTCCTATCGTAGCGGGAAGAACCGGCCCTATTTTATCTATAATCTTTCCGACGATAGGCGCCACAAATCCACCCAAAACATATCCAGGCACCAGTAAAAGTGAAGCGTGTATCGGTGAGAGTCCCCGAGCGCCTTGCAGATACATAATTACTAAAAATAGAACCGCATAGTTTCCCAATCCCTGGAACATGGAGGCTAACAGGGAAGGTGTCATTGTAGGTATTCTAAAAAGCGATAAATGGAGCATGGGTTCTTTTTGTCTGTTTTCGATAAACCCAAAGCAGACTATGAGGACAATACCTCCTACGAGGTATCCTACGATTGTGGGATCCAATGGGCGAGTCGCCAATTGGGTAGATGCCCATAAAATCCCGAACAGGCCAAGTCCGAGTGTGATCATCCCGGAAAAGTCAATTTTGTGAGATACTTTTTGAGTGTTGTCATGGAGGACTTTCAGCGCCAAAGCCACGGCAAAAATTCCGATTGGTATATTGATTCCAAACACCCACCGCCAATTGAAGTAAGTTACGATTATTCCTCCGAAGACAATGCCTAGAACGGCCCCCATTGACCAGCCGACGGCGTTAAATCCGTAAGCCCGGCCTCTCTTCTCCGGTGGGAAGAGGTCGGCTATTACGGCGCCGCTGTTGGCCGTTACCAGAGCGGCACCTAAACCCTGGAGAAGTCTGAAGATAATAATCGCGCCCTCATTCCAAGACAGAGCGCAAAGCCCGGAACCTATGACAAAGATGACAAAGCCGGTTTCATACATCTTCACACGGCCGTACATGTCTCCGAGTTTGCCGACTTGAGTGGCTAGTAGGGTTATGATCAGCAGATAGCCTATAACTACCCAAATCACGGAAGATAGTGATATGTGTAGGTTTTTCTCTATTTCCGGCAATGCCAAAATAACTATCGTGGTATCTACTGCGGTGATGAGCACACCCGTCATGACTACCGCCAGAGCAAGACCTATATGTGTGGTCCCGACACTGCTACGATGGGTAGATCTATGAGGATGATGTCCGCTACCTTTTTCTTCTTGAGCGGACAATTGACCTTTTCTTTCGGTTTCTATCTCCACAAGTTCATTGTATTATAGATATCGATAGTTCGTTCTATTAACAAACTTATTATGCTGACGATACGTCTTGTATGCCCCATAGAGTTGGCGTCTTTCATGTCGATCAGGCTTGCTGGCACGATCAGATCAATAATGCGGTAGAAGCTAGTAAATTGCCTACGGTCAAAGACCTTTGACCGACACTAGGAACCATAGCGGTAGCTACGAAGATAGCCTCAAAGCTAACACTGTTTTCGATCGGCTGCGGCAGGTCAATAGGTCTCGGCATATATCGGAGGCAAAATACCCCTAGATTATTTATCATATCACATATTATTAATAATTATCAATAAATGCAGATATGATAAGCTTGGTGGTTTGCAATTACAAAATATATCAACTAGTATTTTAGTAAAATATAGCTGCAGTATGTAAATATATTATATTTCTATATGGAAAGTATGAGTTAACTATTAGTTCCATATAGAAACAGGGAAGTACAAGTATTTCCAATATATAAATACTGCTGTGATAGGCAATGGAGGTTATAATGAAGTATAAAAGCATAATCGGGCGACATCTAGATCAAATACATATAACCAAGCGACGTTCTTGTAATGGAAAATCTCTTGTTTCTGTATTTGGAAAATATAGTAACAAATCCTTTTCCGACAACAGACGGAGCTTATCAGGATGGCTGAGACCGATGTCGTTAGCCAAAACAGCTGCACCAATACTGCTATTTGCTGGCTACTCGACATTTTTTATAGGCGGTCAGTCTCTGCCTGCGGTGGCGGCTACCCAACAAACCATCAACACTTTTGCGGCCACGGCTACATTACCGAGTGGTCTCATCGGCGCCACGTCAACTTTATTAGATAACGGTGACGTACTTATTGCAGGAGGCAATACCGGTAGTGCCAGTTCACCTTCGGCGACTTCGGCGGCCGAGATATATGATCCCGCAACGGGAACTTTCGTAGCTACATCGGCTATGCCTGTTGCTGCCTATGATTCCACGGCCACTTTATTGGACAACGGAAACGTCTTGGTAGCCGGTGGTATTTCTTCTTCCGGGACGGCTCTTAGTAATGCCGAAATCTACAACACCGGCACGGGAGATTGGACTCAGGTATCACCTATGACAACCGCAAGCTTTGATGCCTCGGCTTCTATATTGGGTAACGGTGAGGTGTTGATAGCGGGAGGTCAGACAGGCTCAATGTCGTCGGTGACTACTACCACCACGTCTTCTACCAGTACTACCACCACGTCTTCTACCAGCACTACAACCACTATGGCGCCGGTGACAAGTTATTCAGCCACTTCGAGTGCCGAGCTGTTTGATCCAAGCACCAATTCTTTCCTTGCGGCAGCATCTCTCAGCACGCCTTTAGCGGACACTACCGCCACATTACTCGGTAACGGTGATGTACTTATTGCCGGTGGTTTGACGGGGATAGGGAGCAATGAGGTTCCAAGTAACGTCGCCGATGTCTTTGTACCTCCGCCATCGGGACAATCAAGCCCAGGGACGATGACACAGGTAGGTAATCTTCCCGTTCCTTTGGCAGCAGCGTCCGCCGATAGATTGGCTAACGGTGATGTACTTATCGCCGGTGGGGAGGAGAGTATAAATAACGTACTTACGGCAAGTAACGGTGCATATCTGTATAACCCTGCCACTTCGGCATTTGTTAGCACATCACAATTGGCTATAGGGCATGCCGATGCCCCAATGACACAATTGCCAAACGGTAATATCCTGATAGCCGGTGGTTTGACAGGCAGTATAACGTCTGAGACTCCCACGGGGACTGCCGAAATATACGATACGGCGACCAATACCTGGATGCAAACAGCTTCTCTGGTCACCGCCAGAGCTGATACAAGTGCCGTTTTACTAGCCGGAGGGTATGTTCTGATAGCAGGCGGTCAGGGAGCAAACGGCGTTTCTTTGAACAGCGCCGAGCTTTATTTTGCCGGTATACAACCTGCCTTTACCAGCGTCGGCAGGGGAATTTTTGTGGCCGGCAGGGCACATAGTGTTTTGATTACAGCGAGCGGTACACCAGCCCCTACGTTTACGGAATCGGGATCCCTGCCGGCCGGCCTTACCTTTAGTAATGTTACGGGAGGAAAAGCCGAAATCTCAGGTACTCCTGCGTCCGGTTCGGAAGGTACTTACAATTTGATTATTACGGCAAACAACGGAACCTCGGGGACGCCTTCGCAGAATTATACTCTTAGCGTCCGATACCCGGCCGTAGAAGGGTATTTGGAGGTAGGCGCACAAGGGCAGATCTACAGCTATGGGGCGGCTAAGTCTATGTCAAACCTTTCTTTGAATCCAAGGGTGAGGCCGGTCGTAGCTATCAGCGAAACAGCGGACGCTAAAGGATATTACGTTGTCACGAACCGTGGGAATATCTTCAATTTCGGTGATGCCAAATTCCACGGATCACATGCCAAGAGTCGTTTGCCTCATCCGATAGTGGCCTTTCAGACTGTAGATAACGGGAGCGGGTATTATCTTGTGACATCGGGAGGCAATATTTTCAACTACGGTACCGCCCAATTTTACGGCTCCACGGCACACATAAACCTATCCTCTCCGGTTACCTCTATGGCGGTAACTCCCAACGGACAGGGTTACTGGTTGGTAACGGCTTCGGGAAGCGTATATCCCTTCGGCAACGCCGTAGGCTATTCACATCTGTCTGTCAATCCCAAGGTTCGCAAAATAGTAGCTATTTTGCCCGATGCCACAGGACAAGGTTATTGGTTAGTGTCCAGATTGGGAAATGTCTACAATTACGGTAATGCCCAGTTCTTTGGCTCCAAAGCCAAGTACAGACTCCCGGCTGCAATTGTTGGTGCCCAAGCCAATATCAACGGGAAAGGATATGTGCTGATTTCTTCCCGTGGAAATACTTACAATTTCGGGTCCGTACATTTTTACGGTTCCCCGGCCCATATCAAAATACCTGTGAGAATTGCCGCCGGCAGCTTGGCTTATTAGGAAGCATGGTTCTGTAAATTATTAACAGATAACTCACAGATATATTTCAGCCTAATCAGAGAGTAGCCTGTCATGATATAAGCAGTGGTTACAACTCAAACTGAAATATTAGAGTAAATCGGATCGAGTGCCTGGACCCTTCCCCCCGGGGTCCAGGCCTGGTTCAAAACCACAGGATTGAATAAAAAAATATTTAGGTGAACAGAATTCAAAGGTTATTTAGCTAATATGGCAATAGGAAAGGGATGATCTGAGATGGCTGAATACGATGAAACACAGAGTAACGATCATGTGGGCAAACAGCAGAACGAAGACATTTTCAATTCACAGGCTTCTAGAGAATTCACACAAGGTGAAAATCAAAATCACATCAACGAAGATCTACAGGCCACAACTTCTCAATGGCAGAACACACAACCCTCGGATGCCGCTTCGGCCACGCCTGAGGCCGGCGCTTTCAAAGATGCGACAGCCCAGCCGCCTTTTGCCTCCCCCTCAATCGAGCCCGGGCCCGTCGTCAATTCATGGATACCCCCCGGAACACAACAGCAATCTTTTCCTCCTCATGGGCAGGTTCCCGTAAGTTCTCCTGAGCATAAAATATACAAGCGTTTGCTTATTTCGACCTTGTCCGTGGCTATATTGGCCGGTGGTTTGGGAGCGGGTCTCGGTTTTGCTTTTGGCTCACAAGGGATACCGAAGGGTTCCTCTGGAGCGGTGGCATCCGGTCCTATAGGATCCAACTCCGCTTCCACCCCAACCACCTCTTTAGCACCACAGGCAAGCAGCAGTACGAATCTCGTTCAAAAAGTGGCCAATGAAGTGGAACCGGCGGTTGTAGATATCAATACCGTTGTAGAATCGGAAAACCCCGGCTCTGAACAGGCTGCCGGTACAGGCATGATCATTTCGCACAACGGCTTGATTATGACCAACAATCACGTTATCAACCAGGCGACACAAATCAGCGTAACCATAAAAGGCTACCCGGGTAGCTACCCGGCTACCGTTGTGGGAGAGGATCCCACCGATGACGTGGCTTTGCTGAAAGTAAAAGGTTTTTCGAATTTGCCAACGGTAACCTTTGCCAATTCTTCCCGCGTGACTCTGGGAGAAGGCGTAATAGCCATCGGCAACGCCCTTGGTCAAGGAGGCACCCCTACGGTCGTTACAGGTGAAGTTTCCGCTTTGGGTCGTAAAATCAATGCCACCGATCAACTTTCTTCAGTTACGGAAACTCTGTATAACATGATACAGACCACAGCTCCCATAGAGCCGGGGGATTCTGGCGGGCCACTTGTCAATACAGCGGGACAAGTCATCGGCATGGATACCGCCGCATACAACTCTGGCGTCGGATCTGGGTCTACCCAGGGATACGCCATTCCGGTAAACAGGGCTTTACGGATCGTCACGGACATTAAAAACGGTAACGCTACGGGCGGTATCGTTATAGGCGAAGCCGCCTTTATCGGAATATTCTACACTCCACCGCAGGCCAGCGTGCCGTCCAGTCCTTTTGGTGGGCTTTTTGGAAACCTAGGCGGAATCGGTTCTTCCGGTTCCTCCGGTAGTTCCTCTTCACCTCAGCCGCAAGGTGTTCAGATATCTCAACTTGCTCAAAACGGAGCTGCGCAAAAAGCCGGTTTACAGCCGGGTGACATCATCACCGCAGTAAACGGAGTGGCCACTCCGACCGGAACCGCACTGCACGACGAAGTAGCCAAATTCAAACCGGGTGACACCATAAGCGTGACTTATATATCGACTACTGGTGCTAAGAATACAGTCTCACTTACACTCGGCGGACTTCCCGATTAGAACCGGAGAATAAATCGCAGTATAAAACCATCCCGCCCTGCTTTCTGCAGGGCGGGATGGTTTTATACGAGATATTGGAACCTCTTTGCTATGTGAAAAAGATTTAAGAAATTATCAGCCTACTCAAGTGAGAAAATATTTACAGTATCTAATGGACTAATTTTCAAAATTTTTGATTTACAATCGTATCGTCACTTATCCAGAGTGTTTTCGGAAATCATTGTAAGGCTTGAAGAAATAAAATCCTCTAAAGTATATTTTGTTACTTTGGTATACGAATTGGTAGATTGACTTTTCTCGTCAAGTCATCAATGTATGGACTATCGCCTACAATTAAATAAATATGCATAAGAGAATTTGAATAGTATCCAAATAGCCTTAGCTTTAGGCAATCAGACTTGTAAGATGCTCTATGTAAATAACTTTTATTGATTGTAATCATGGGATGTATGAGCATCATGGATGAGTCTGAAGTCATATCTGCGTTGAAGTTTCACGGCGGTAGGCTGACAAAACCGCGTCGTGCTATCATCAGGGCTCTGCTTGATTCACAAGAGCATATAACCGCTGAGGAACTGGCGGCTATTGTGAAACTGGTTAATCCGGAAATACATTTATCGACTGTCTATAGAAATTTAGAGGAGTTGGAAAAGATAGGTATTGTGGTCCATACGCATCTTTTACATGGTCCGGCAACATATCATTTGGAAGGACAGCTTCACATTCACCTGATATGTGAAGGATGCGGTAAAATTATCGAGTCGCCTATAGAATTGTTTAACCAACTCTCCCGTGACTTGAAGCGAAATTTTGGTTTCACAATTAATCTTCATCACTTTGCACTTTCGGGGAAGTGTAAAGACTGCCAATGACTACAAAGCTATAAGTGCAAAATATCGCAGGCCGTATCTGTATCTATAAATAAAAGCGCGCATAGACAGATCTGTGACAGCTATAGGGGTTGTCGGATTACCGCTTACCTCGTCTGATGGTTGAGTAGCTGATGAAGGCGGATAAAAGTATGATCAAGGTTGCCAAAAGAAGTGCATTATGCAGTCCTTCTCTAAAGGCCGCGTATGCAGCATTAATTACTTTATTGACGATAGAGCCATAGACACCCTCTTCGTTATTGAGATTTTTCGGTATATTCCCGGTTTCTATGGCATGTATGACAAGTACCTGGAATATAGAGGGTATTTTAAGAACATTCAGTCTGTTGACGAGATAGCCGCTTAAATTTCCGTTTACCATAGATCCCAAAACGGCTACACCGATGACAGAGCCCAACTCTCTGCTGGTGTTCACAGACGATGCGGCCATGGATGACTTTTCCGGCGGTACCCTGTCTAAGGCGATAAGTACCGTTGGAACGAGAGTTGATCCAAAACCTACGCCCGCCAGAGCAAGTGCCCATGGAAGCCAACCTGCCGGTACGTTTTCCCCCAAAGCCAACATTGAGAGAAAAATACCTATTGCAGATACTAAAGACCCCAGAGTCATCGGTAACGCGGAACCGAATCTGGTGATAAGTTTTCCTGTAAATATTGAGCTGAGCACCATCATGAATGTCATTGGTAAAAAGTCTGTGGCTATTTTGTAACCGGAATAATTAAGTACCTCTTCTAAATACAAAGCGGTAAAGAAGAATATGGCAAAGATGCTAAAGAATAAAGCGAAGCCAGAGAACAAAGCACCGCTAAAAGCCGGATCACGAAAATAGCGAACGGCAAGCATAGGATTTTGATTTTTTCTTTCCAGAAAAATAAATATGGCTAGAGATATAAATGATAAACAAAACAACGCTATTACAAGAGAGTTTGCATATCCATACGATTCGCCCATAATAATTGCAAATGTTATGGTGGCCAAGGAGATGCTACCGATTATAAAGCCCAAAAAATCCGGTCTAAAATCAGATCTATCTGAGCTTTCCGGCAATATTTTATAGCTTGTGATGACGAGGAGTAGAGCGACAACTACGTTGAACCAAAATATATACCTCCAAGAGCCCACACCAAGGAGAATACCCCCTATGACAGGTCCGAGAGCCAAGGCTAGACCCGCTATGGCAGCCCAGATACCAAAAGCTTTTGCTCTTTGATCATGTTCGGAATATGTGTGTCTGATAATGGAGAGCGTACCCGGTTCCGATGCGGCTGCGCCAATGCCCATAACAAAGCGTCCGGCTATCAAAATATCGGGATTTGAGGCCAGAGCGGATATCAACCCTCCGGTGGCAAAAACGGTAAGACCGATAATTAGCAGTTTCTTTCGTCCGAACTGATCCGCTAAATTTCCGGCCAATAACATAAGACTGGCAAACGGCAGAGTATAGCCGTTTACCATCCATTGCAGTTGAGCTACCCCGGCGTGCAAGTCAAGCTGTATCTCTCCGAGGGCTACGCTTACGATGGTGGTATCCAGGAAAGTAATAAAAAGCACCAAACAGAGTACGGATAGGACAATTGATCGGCTGTAGCGGCTATTCGAAGGAGATTTGAATATCACAACAACCAAATTATCCTTTTACACGACAGTTCGGTGCTTCTTTGTAAAGATAGTAAAAATATAGTAAAGCTCGGTGTCTAAACACAACAAGACATCCCTTGCGGGATGTCTTGTTGTGTTTAGCCTAGGAGGTAAAGGTAACTTAGGCTACCTTAGGGGTGCTCCTCTTGGCTGTCCTATGCGTCAGAGCACTTTTGAATAATCTTCCGTCGTGTGTCTGGCGATATGCCCTGATGAAACCATCGATTCCGATTTCAGAAGAAGTTTTCCAAGTGGCAAGGATAATAACGGCAGCTAAGGCATAGAAGGCGTTCACACTGGCCGTGCCTGACATGATATAGGTGAAGTTGAGCAGTGCTCCTGCTGTTGCGGCAGCAGGTGTCAAAAACCCTACGGCCAGTCCAAGCCCGACTAAAAATTCGCTGACGGCTACCAGCACTGCGACCCAGTCTGAGTTGGGAACAACGAATCCGTGTAGGAAGCTGCCCCACCAACTGTAAGCCGGGACTCCGTGTGAAGCAAATCCGGCCACGGCAATTCCGTTGTTATGTAAAAATCCGGCGTTCTCTGCGCCCCACAGTTTGGCAACGCCAGCCTGTATCCACATAACTCCAAGCCATATACGAAGGGCTGACCAAACAATTCCCATTACTTTGGAGTGGGTAAGGTAATGCCATGTTCGTGGCGTAGCGATGTCCTCTGGTTCTGCTATCAATGAAGCAATCTTGTTCATAATGCACCCCTTTCATTCAACTTACTCGTAGCATCAATTGCTATAAGGCTATTATGACGGTATTTAGAGACAACCCTTAGAGGCAAAGGGCACACATGACAGTGACAAATGTCACCGACTTCGAGTTTGTAATTTTGGCGATGAGGCGGAAGAATAGAAGGAGATTTATGGGTACAAAGTATTTGGGACAGACCAGTTAAGCATTAGGCCACCCAAATCTGAAGTCGATAGCGTAAAGGATCCACCTAACAGCTTTGCCCGTTCCTCCATATTGGATAGACCAAAACCTTTTCTTTCGGCGTTTGCAAGACCTTTGCCGTTATCTTCAACAATTAATGTGACAGTATTTGCTACATGTAAATTTACTTTTGCTTCAGTAGCTTTTGCGTGTCGCAGTATATTGGATAAAGATTCTTTCAATACGGCCAGTAAGTGTTCCCCAAGCTGCTGATTGACAAGTATATCTACATGTCCTTGAAGATTTATTTTCGGCTTAAATCCGAGAGCCGGAGAGATATTATTCACTGTTTCGATCAGCATAGATTTAAAAGTAGTCTCCTTATTACCCAAGGAGAAAATAGTTTTTCTTATATCAGATATAGTGTCATCTATATTATCTATTATTTCTATAAGATGATCTCTACTAATTTCGTCTTCAATAATATTAACAGTACTTTGTAAGCTCATACCGATAGCAAAAAGTCGTTGTATGACTAGATCATGCAAGTCTCTGGCAATACGTTCGCGATCCGATGTCAGGACCAATTGAGCTGCTCTTTGATGAAGTCTTGTATTTTCAATGGCGATTCCGGCTATCGCGGCAAGAGCAATGAGGAGCCTCTCGTCAGCGGAAGAAAAAGGAGCAATTTTTGAACGACTCGGAGTTTGACTTTCGTTGCTCTGAGCCAATTTATCAGTCAGATAAATATTACCAAAAAGCTTACCCCTGATTTTGATTGGCACTCCCAAAAACGTGGTCATCTGAGGGTGACCGGGAGGAAAGCCATACGACATAGGGTGTTTCCCAATATTGTCTATTCTGATTGGATCCGGAGATTGGATCAACAGGCCCAAGAGCCCTTTCCCGGTCGGATAAGGTCCTATGGCTTGGATTTGTTCCTCACTTATCCCAGACACCAAGAAACTTTCCAACGTTTTGTCATTGGCCAGAATCCCCAAAGCGCCATAGCGGCAATTTACTAAAGATCTCGCGGAGTCAACTATAGCTTGTAGTGTTTCATCAAGATTCAAACCGGAGGTGACAGCGGCTATGGATTCCACCAGGGAATCCATTCGCTTTGCTAGGTCCCGATTTTCCTGATCAGTCTCTTCGGCCGATATTTTGGTATTCGCAATAGGCGTAGAGCTCATACGACAAAATCATATCATAGGAAAAAATATGTTACCCAGAGAGTATGCGGCTTATCCGTAACATTTTATTCGAAACATCAGTCCGTTAGGGGCAATACCGTCTGTGGCTTGGTAATGATGTGATTTTCTCTGATCGGCTTGACTGCCGTCCCGATGGCAAAGAATTCAGTGGTGTGGCCTCCCCACTTATGAGGCAGTGATAAAAGCTGAACCCCTACGATGCCTTCGGCATGGAGTTCCTCTGCTTCTGCCTGCATACGGCTCATAGCCAGCTCGCGGGCATCATAAAGAGCTTCGGTATATTGAGTGATCTCCACATTGCGCGATAGGTTTGACATAGCCGTGAAACCGCGTTGATGTGCTATGTGATATACACAGCTTCCCATGACCATCCCAAGTGGAGCATAACCGGCTTGGATCAATGTCCAGAAATCTTGCCCTGATAAATCTGATGTGAAAGGCATCTGCTTATTGTTGCGCCAGGTTCCCTCAATCTCTGCTTTGACGGCCGTCCCGACGGCAATGAATTCCGCTATATCGGCACCGAATTCTTTAAACTCTATGTCAAGCCTTACCCCTACTATCCCATCGGCACCAAGAGCATTGGCTTCCTGCTCCATGCGGGTCATGGCCAATTCCCGTGCGTGGTACATGGCTTGCGACAACGTGTCGAGTTCCATATTTTTACCCCATCTACCCAGTTGGATACCCACATGATAGACACTGGAGCCGAGGACGAGCCCCAGAGGTTTAAAGCCTGCTTCTCTGACCAGTAGGAACTCATTGACGGTGAGGTCCGAGGTGAACATGGAGGTTGCAGAACCGGGTTTCATTTCATTTAAACGACGCATAGCGTCATCTGGTATTTGTACTAATTCATCTGGCATAGTATGCTCCTCAACTGTTTATTTAATATCTATCGCTATTGATTTAATTCTTACACTACTTATGTGAAGTCAATTTCTTGAGTCCCAATACGATAGGTGTATGGTTTTCTGTTTTTAAGTCACGGTGGGTATTAAACCTGACTATAGCACTTCCCATCAGATGTGCCATCCCGACCATATCCTTGTGCTGTTCGGCAATTTCCATCTCATGTATTTCCGTCGTGATCTGATCCGACAAGATGGCTCCTTCCGCTCCGATCCTGCTTACGTAGGTGCTTATTTTGCGACGCACGTCATTTCTAATGGCATTGAGCAGATCTGTATGACCGGGAACTTCGGTATTGGGGCCAAAAGACCTTGTAGCCATCATGGTGTAATAGTCGTTGTGTCTGATACCAAGTGAAATAGCTACCATGATAGCTTTTGGCATCCAACCGGACTGCATCAATTTAGCCACTTCATTACCTGTGAGTAAGGTGGCAAAAGGCGTAGGGGAGTGGATCCGACCCAAAGCTTTAACCGCTGTTCCTAAGGCCATGTATTCCCTGAAACCATCGCCTAAACGGCTTTCTTTGATGCTCACGCCGACGACGCCGTCCGCTCCCAACTCGTGGGCTTCTGTGAGCATGCGGGAAATAGCGGTATCGTAACCGCTATTTAATGCATCAAGATAGGGAGTCAAAGCTCCCCACTGTCGAGAGTTGGCACCATCACACAAAGTTGTGTAAGTAGGAGGAACCCCGTATCCACCCCAACCGCAACTTACGTAGCCGGCAAATCCTATATTTTGAACCATGCAGCCCATAACTTCTCCGACAGGGATAAAACCACAAGATTCTATGGAAAGTTGTGACCCTATACTCAATAAGGAAGAAGAGGTGTTGGAGTTTTTTGAAGCGGCGATTCTCTTTAGTGCCTGCGGGGGTAAATTCTGAGGGTTTATATTTAATGACCTGTCCAACTCATCCTCCGAAATTTACCTGTCCCCAGCGTGGTGACTTGACAACTATGACCTGCAACAAGACACTAGTGCACAGCAGAGTCTTTTGCAAATAGGCTGGAGTATTTTTCCCGAGGTGCAATGGATATAGGCATAAGTAAATATAGACGAAGCATCGCCAGACAGTGCTACTTAGTTTTGCTATTTTTTGACGGCTGTGAGTGTCCGACGTAGGGATTGATATTCGCAGAGTTACCTCCAAGGTGCTGATCGAGTGGTAAAGACAATGAGGTCTTAACCAATTATTAACCTTTATGCTAGCCGTTATGACCTATTACCCTAGGGAAAGATGCCTCCCGAGTCCTAATATAGTCTTACTATGAATGAGACACCTGCCAGAGCTAAAGAGCGAAATAAGAACGGCTCGGTGGTTTTTGTCTCAGATTTCGTCCATATTGCCGGAGATTTGGATCTCCTAAAAGATAAATTGTCTCATGAGCATGCCGGTTGGCTGGCACCTTTGGCCGTAGATACGGCATCGGAGGAAAGCAGTGGAACAAAAATTAAAGTCGGCTCCAATGCCTTGCTGGCAAAAGTTGTCGACGTGACACTGGCCGAACCCAGAGTAAGAGATGACGGTGTAGTTATTCCGATGAAGTGGCATCCCACCGGGGTATCTAAGCTCTTTCCTTCACTGGATGCCGATTTGGAGTTGTCCTCCCTTGACGCCGGTATATGCAGATTGGCAATTACGGGACGCTATAGAATCCCACTTGGGACGCTAGGTGAAGTGGCAAACAATGCTTTTATGCATAGAATTGCAGAAGATACCATACGTAGATTTTTGACGCAGATAGCTGAAAAGCTGGCAGCCTAGCAGGCTATCCGCTGGAAAAACGTTGTTACGAGCATATTTAATTAATGCTCGTGTCTCCTTTTTCTTCCAGCCTTACGGCATAAACGGCGGCTTCGGTTCTTCTGGAAAAACCCATTTTATTTAATACATTTGATACATAATTTTTGACGGTTTTTTCAGCAAGGAACATTTCCGCACCTATCTGACGGTTCGTTTTGCCTTCGGCAAGCAGGGATAAGATTTTTCTTTCTTGTGGCGTCAAGTGATCGATACGTGTGTCGGGCCTACTTTTATGACGAAAGTGGTCTATAGCGGCGCGAGCCACGGTGGGATCGATCAGAGATGCTCCGTTGGCGACCTGTCGTATGGAATTGATAAGCTCATTGCCGCGTATCTGTTTGAGTAAATATCCGCTGGCACCTGCCAGAATCGCCGACTCCAGCGCCTGGTCATCATCGTAAGAGGTCAGAATCAAGCATCTCATTTTTGGATTGATCTCCAGAACCTCCCGGCAAACCTCAATTCCGTTGCCGTCGGGCAGCCTGACGTCGATAATAGCGACATCAACGTCGGCCAAAGGTATTCTTTGCAGAGCTTCGGCTGCGGTAGAGGCCTCACCGGTAATTGTAATATCGGCTGCGGATTGCAGCAATTCTCTGAGGCCTCGTCTTACAAGCTCGTGGTCATCCAGCAGAAAAACGTTCACTTTCTAGATGATAGCAATAAAACCGTCATTTGGCGTAGGTCTTAAGTCACAAATAAGATCTATGGGGGCTTGACAGATGTGTTATAACGAAATTAGACAACTCAACAGGTCTAGGGGGGGACTAGACCTGTTGAGTATGTCAATAGGGGGCTTTATTTTAGGGAATGTATGGCTTTCTTACTTGCTTCGGTATTTAATCGTCCCGATTTTATAGAATCTGAAATACCCATATGCAATCCACACATTTCGTTGGTCCGACATATTCTCTGGCGGCCTAAGTATCAATATATCACATTGAGTAGTTGCTTTGCCACTTAATAAGCCAAATTTTTTAGAATTTTGCTAAAAATTATTTTTTCTATATTATGTGGTCACGCCAGTTCCAAGAATAGACATGTGCTTTTGGTATCCAAATTAAGCTTTCGAATTAGCAGTCATTGCCACAAGTGTTTTATGACGGAGTACGCTGTCTGTATAGTAATAAAGTCCCACAAGGAGCAAAGTAGTGATTTTAGAGGATGCGAGTCCATTTTTACCGGAACTTGATATAGATAAATTACGCCAAAAAAAAGGTGCCAAATGGGCATCAGTTGGACACGATCAAATACCGGCTTGGGTTGCCGATATGGATTTCCAGGTAGCTCCCGAGATTCAGCGGGTTCTTGCCGATACGGTAGAACGAGGTGACCTAGGGTATTTGGATTCACAATCCGGTAAATATTTGTCTGAATTATTTGCTACCAGATATCACATCCGGCACGGTTTGGACGTCGACCCTGGCCTTGTCCGTATTACAAGTGACGTTGTCCAGGCAATCGGCGGCTGTATTTTTGCATTTACCGATCCAGGCGATAAAGTTCTTTTTCTAACCCCTACTTACCCTCCATTTTTTAGTGTGGTAAGTGGCTTATCGCGTCAAATTATGGACATAGACCTGGTGCGGGAAAATGATACTTATGTGATTGATTTTGACGCGCTACAAGAAGCCGTTGCAGATCAACGACCGACGATGCTGCTGCTTTGCAATCCGCATAACCCATTAGGCCGAGTTTTTACCCGCACAGAGTTAGAAACTTTAGCAGAAATTGCACTCGTCAATGATATGACTATAGTTTCGGATGAAATTCATTGCGATCTTGTTTTCCAAGGCTACAAACATATCCCGATAGCGGCCGTTTCCGATGAGGTGGCCAAAAAGACCGTGACTTTGTCTTCAGCCAGTAAAACATTCAATATAGCCGGATTGCATTGTGCTCAAATGGCGTTTGGATCAAAAGAATTATTTGACAGTTTCCAAAGATGTCCTTCTGTCCTATTGGGGGGTGTGAGTTCGCTGGGGATAGCGGCAGCTTCTACTGCCTATGCGGAAGGAGCATTATGGCTTGATGCAATCATGGAGATTTTGAATTCCAATAGAAACACATTGATAAATTGGACCAAGCAATTTCCTTCTATGGGATTTATTCCGCCCGAAGCCACATATTTGGCATGGATAAATCTCAGATTTTTAGATCTGGGATGTCGTCTTGCCGATCTCATCACCGAGAAAACAGGTATCGTACTTTCGGACGGTCTTTCTTTTGGTAAAGCCGGTGCCGGCTATGTAAGGCTCAATTTTGCTACCGGCAAAACTATTTTGGAAGAGATACTGGAGCGACTCGGTAACTTTATATCGCACGGTTAGATATAAAGTTACAGAGTCGCCGGTGTCCAAAGAGCCGTTATCTAGCGAACCTACTGACCCAAACTTCCTTGGGGACATCGCGCAAGACCGGATTTGATTTGGTAAGGGTTTCCAATTGCATGGATTTCTCGGTATCGTAGTCGTGTCCGGGATAGATAAAAGTTGAAGGAGGCAGCTTTTTAGTCAGCCCAAACAAGCTGTCGTAGAGCTCTTCGGAGTCTCCACCGGGTAAATCGGTGCGTCCGCATCCGCGCAGAAAAAGGGTGTCGCCTGTCAGCAGCGAACCCCCGACCGATACACACTGACTCCCCGGAGTATGCCCGGGAGTATGTAGTAGCGTCACAAGCGTAGAGCCCAATTCGATCCCGTCTCCGCTTTCGTGCAATTGCAGGCAATCCTGAGATACAGAAGTGGTTTTGGTGATCCACTCAGCTTCTTTTTTTTGTGCGTGGATGGGTATATCTGTCAATTCCAGCAACTCTTTTATACCGGCTATGGACACAGAGTGACCACTGTAGAGAGTTCCTCCGGCATGATCAGCATGAAAGTGTGTCAAAATGACACCTCTTAACTTCAATCCTTTTTCTGAAACTATGGCTAACAAACCTGCCGGATCATATGCCGGATCTACCAAAAGAGCGTCTTGCGTTTCTTTATCGGCTATTACATAAGAATAGTTAGCCATAGTTACTGCAAAGTCATTGTCTCTGGCGAAATCTTGGCCGGCCCGCAATTGAGTGAGTGAAAAGGTTTTTTCCATAGTTCCACTTTCTTTTATGTATTAGGCCCCGATGTGTTGTAGATAATCAAAGAGGTCCCTTTACCTATCATAGCGTAATGCCTCCTACTGACTCTTAGAAGCAGAGATTTGAGTATTTTCGACAAAACTGATTTCTTGCGAAAGGCATTTCTTGATGATATAAAACGATCTCTGGGCCCGGCTTGCAATGTGGAAAAGTGATTTGTACTAAAATAAACTAAATATACAGAAGGGAAATGGCGATGACAAGATTGGCCGATGGGGATAAAGCACCGTTCTTTGATTTGATTGACGATGAAGGTAAATCAGTATGCTTGACAGATTATACTGCCAAATTATTGGTCTTGTATTTCTATCCCGCTGACGATACCCCGGGATGCACCCTGGAAGCTTGCCAATTCAGTGATCTTTACGGTGACTTCGCTCATCTTAATATAGATGTTTTAGGTATATCACCAGATAGCCTCAGTTCTCATGAAAAATTCAAACAGAAACATAACTTGAAAATTAAGTTGGCTACAGATCCAGATTCCACCGTAGCCAAAGAGTATGGCGCTTATGGAGAAAAGAACCTTTATGGGAAAAAAAGTATAGGCATTATCCGATCAACTTTTCTCATTGACGGTGCGCAAAACGTTCTAAAGGCTTTTTATAACGTCAGAGCAAAGGGCCATGCTGAAAAAGTTTTATCTTTGGCTTTGGGATTTGCGGGCAAGGGGAGCGACTGAGAATGCCTGTAGATATCAAGCACTGGAAACACTTATACGAAGAAGTTGTGACAAGCGGGCTGTGTACCGGTTGTTCCGCATGCGTTATAGCATGCCCGCATGATGTGCTGGGGTATGAATCAGCACAAGGAACTTACAAGCCGTATCATTTTGAGCAAGATGGCGGAGCTACCGGCTGTACACATGGCGACAAGGGATGCACGTTGTGTACGAGGGCGTGCCCTCGTTTTGGTCTTTGGGAGCCGGAAATCGACAACTACTTATACGGGCGGCCAAGAAATGTCGACGAAGTTTCCGGTATATATAAGGAAATATGTCTTACTCAGGCAACAAGTGAAGAGTTACTGTCCAATGGCCAGGACGGAGGTTTAGTCAGCGCTTTACTGATCTATGCCTTGGAAGAAAATATTATTGACGCGGCACTGGTGTCTCGGTTGGAAGGGGACGGAACGACTTGGAAAGCGGCACCTTATGTAGCCAGGACAAAGGAAGACATCATAGCAACGGCAGGTTCGCGCTATACCTATTGCGCAAATCCTTACGCATACCCGCAAGCGGTAGAACAGGGGGCTGAGCGCATAGGCTTGGTTGGTATGGGATGTCAGGTGTCAGCCCCGAAAGCCATGGCTGCCAGACGCGCCGGTAAAATAGCCAGAAGATTTGCTTTGAGTATAGGGCTTTTATGTTCCAAAACATTTGACGATTCTATTTTCGATGAATTGTTTGATGAGAGATACGGCATCAAAAGAGAGTCGATAAAAAAGATGAATATCAAAGGGGTATTCCAAATTTACACTAAAGACGGAGGTTATCACGAAGTTCCTCTCAAGGAAGCTCATCAATGGACGCGAGAGGGATGCTTGATGTGTCCGGATTTTGCCGCCGAACACGCCGATATCTCCGCAGGCGGAATAGGTGCTTATGCCGACTGGACCCTTACGGTTATAAGAAGTGATTTAGGAAAGCAGATTCTTGACGATATGGAAAATAAACACTTAATTGTGCGCCGACCCATAGAAGAAGATCTTGGAGCTCTCAAGCTGATGAATAAATTGTCGGCGGTGAGCAGGAAAAGACTTCCCGAACAACCGGCGGAGTATAAAAAGCGTATAGAGGTTAGGCCAAGTTCGGTTTGATGACCAGGCTGGTATAGCCGTTAATCATGTTTTAGTACGTACCCTAAGTTGATT
Organism: Actinomycetes bacterium; assembly: GCA_021798275.1. Classification (GTDB taxonomy): domain Bacteria; phylum Actinomycetota; class Acidimicrobiia; order Acidimicrobiales; family Bog-793; genus JAJZMK01. The sequence continues at coordinate 28,718 of JAJZMK010000006.1, forward strand.
GTTTGCATCGGTACAAAATTTGATCAAACATGTCTTCGGTTAAAAGTTTAGTAAAAACATTACGTTGACTTGGGTGATAGCTGCAAATAAGATTGACGTTTTCGCCGAAAGGTGTCACCAAGCCGTGTCCAAATTTAGGCTTCGCCTCTTTGGAGGAGAGTTTCATAAAAGAGTTTGCATTTTCGGCTACCGCAAGTTTTTTGATGCGCCATAAGGAATCGTAAGCGAAATTTCCCAGAGCCAAAATAGTGGACAGATGTTTTAATTGACGTATTTCATCAATTAAAAAGCCAAGGCAGTTGTCGCGTTCATTAGGTAAAGGCTTATTTTGAGGAGGGGCGCAACGAACAGCTGCCGTGACATAAGCTCCCGTTAAAAAGAGCCCGTCATCGAGACCCAGGGAGTAAGGCTGGTTGGCGTAACCACACCTGTAAAGCGCTCCGTAGAGGAAATCTCCGCTTCTGTCGCCGGTAAACATTCTACCTGTTCTGTTGCCGCCGTGTGCGGCCGGCGCCAATCCGCAAATCAACAAAGTAGCGTCTGGATCTCCGAACGATAAGGCTGGTCGTCCCCAATAAGTCTGATCTTGATAGGCAGCCCTTTTTTCGCTGGCGATTTTTTCTCTGAACGCGACAAGTCGCTGACATTTTCTACAGTTTGCAATATCGTTTTTTTCGTTGAAACGATATTGAATTCGGTTTTCTATTTCTTCCATAGAATGACCCCTGCTCTAGTTGTTTGTCCTTATATTGATGGACGCTATCTTGTTCAATATAAAGGCCAGCCTAGGCCTCTTTTGCGGCATAAAAAAATCTTTTCCGGGAAATTATGCTCTGTCGTAGATAGATGACAGAGCGGTATGGGTGTGCTTTCAAGGTTCTTGCTTAGTTCTGATGTTATAAAAAAGTAATTTTGGTATCTATCGGTATCTATAGAAATACTTACGTATGGTCGATGAAAGAGGATCTAATCTCGGAGTTTGTCATAGCTGACCATGCGACGCTTGCGGGAAAGGTAAGATTCAGTTAGTGAACGATACGGAACAGTCAAAATAAGTACGGGTGAAGGTGGTCATATGGAAGGTGACAACGGGGAATCGTCTTTAGCACAAGACAGTCCTTTGGTGGTGATCTTTGTGCGTCACGGTAAAACATCGTCTACCGGAAAAATACTTCCCGGCAGAAGCAAGGGTTTGCATTTAGATGCGATAGGTAAAAAAAGCGCACATGATTTAGCGTTTCACATCAAAAACAGGTGTCAGATTGCTGCCATCTATTCTTCTCCTTTGGAAAGAACCCAGGAAACAGCCGCCCCGTCGGCAGAGGCGCTATCTCTGCCAGTGATTTTAGATGACAGGTTATCAGAGTGTGACTTTGGAGATTGGACCGGTGCGAGGCTGGCAGATCTTCGCAAGCTTCCCGAATGGGACTCATTGATCTCAAGTCCTGATGATTTTCGCTTCCCCGGCGGAGAATCTTTTGTCGAAACCGAAGAGCGAATACGCTCTTTTACATCCGAGATGGTGAATACTTACAAAGGACAGACTATTTTGGCTTTTACCCACGCCGATCCCATTCGAATCGCCTTATCTTCAAGTTTTGGTATGGGCGTTAGCATGATGCATAAAATTACAGTGTCTCCAACGTCGATAACAACGGTCTTGTACCAAACTGAAGCGTCTATGGTGTTAACGGTGAATTCGCAATTGAATATTCTTGACATGCAGGACTTGGTTATGATAGGTGAGCAGATTGATAAAAATAATTGACAATAAGAGAGTATATAAATGACAGCGATGCTTCCGATAGTGCCGGAATGGGTTATTTTTGCTACCACGGGCCCTTTAGGCGAGAGGACATTTTATTTACAGTGCAGCGAAGGCGCGACCGTATATACCTATAAAATGGAAAAACAGCAGGTAATGGTACTTGCAGGTAGACTAGGTGAACTTTTGAAAGACGCGCCCAGACCCGGTCATCTGCCGGATGTGGACAATCTCTTCCTGCAGCCGTTTAACGAGGTGAATTTTATCGTAGGGACTATGGCTGTAGCATATGACTCAAATCTCGACAGGGTTGTGTTGATCCTCGAAGATATTGAGTCGTCCTTGGATGAATTTGAGGAGTTTGACGAGTATACCAATTTACCGGATGTAGATACCTTGGCGGAGATGATTGACGGCGCCAGAGCCAGTCAATTGTTGTTAACAAGAGAACAGGCAGCCGCTTTATCGATTGCTGGTATCACCATTTCCAAAGCTGGTAGACCACCCTGTCCCTTGTGCGGATATCCATTGGATCCCAGGGGTCATGCTTGTCCGAGAACAAACGGTCATAAGCCCCCAAGGCGATAAAAATTGCTGTTATATGGTATCAAATTTTGAGTTAGACCAGGAAGAGTTCCTAAGGCAGGCAGAAATTTATCCGCTTGGTGCTATTAGGGATAGTTCCAACCTGGCGTTACTTTGTAATCTCGTGAGTGGAGATCGTGAAGAATTGGCTGTTTATAAGCCGTTGTCAGGGGAAAGACCGCTTAGAGATTTTAGTCCAGGGCTTTATAAACGGGAAGCGGCAACTTATGAGTTGTCAGTATATCTTAATATGAATTTTGTTCCCATTACTATCGAGCGCGAGGGCCCGTATGGAATCGGTTCGTTACAGAAGTTTATTTTCCACGACCCATCACAAAACTATTTTACTCTAACTTCAGATCCAAAATTACTTTTGTATCTGAAGTCTTTGTGTGGCTTCGATCTGTTGATAAATAATGCCGACCGGAAAGCAAGCCATGTCATGGTCGGTGATGACGGTCACATATATGGCATAGATCATGGTTTATGTTTTCATGAAGAAGATAAGTTGCGGACTGTAATGTGGGATTTTATAGGAGAACCTCTCCCTGAAGACGTCATAAATGCTTGCCTGGCACTGGTTGAGTGTCAGCCTGAATTCTTGTGTCGGTACTTGACGGAGGCTGAAGTAAAAGCGATCGGGGTAAGAGCGGCAAGAATGCTCGAAGAGCCGATTTTCCCCGATGTCCCCGAAGAAAGATTTTTCTATCCTTGGCCTATCATGTAATAAGGCCTTCTTTTATGGGTATTATATAATTCATACCTAAGAGGTGGGGTTCATATGGGTGCAGCAGAGCGTGATTCAGGCAATACGCATTATAAGAAAAAAAGCGACGAAGAAAATCCCTTCTGTGCTAACTTTAAAAATCTCAGTCAAAACGTAACAGAAGATAGCTCAGATGCCCAATCAGACGTGGGACATGTAAGTCAGATAGAACCGGAGCGATGCGGTTTTGGCGATATCGTCAAGATGCCTTTTGTGATGCTCACCAGGATAGATTTAGGTTTAGAGAAAGTATCTGAAGCATTGTTGGAGAAAAGCGGCAACTCTATTCTCATCGGCGATGCCGCTAACGCTCTTATTCACGTGCGTGAGGAATTAAAAAGATCTGCCCATAGCGAAGACGGCGGCATTATGATCACTCACGACGCCGCTCTCGACCTGACGACAGGCCTTTTAGACTTGGCAGACATCCTGTTTAAGATGTCGTTTGTCGTTGAGGCACTGGCTTTAGAGGGTATAGAGTCTCACATTTTGGAAATCATGGTAACTCCTTGGTCGAAAAGTAAATAGCCTTTTCCCAAGGGTTTGGCCGGGAATACTCTATTGATCATCTCCTGCGTTCTTGGTTTATAAATGTTCAGGCAATAATAATGTCAGGATCAATTAAGTGGCTGTAGATATCGGTCGGTGTTTGAATAGCTGCTAAATAGAGTTTTGCCAATTCTTGAAAAAGGTCGGTTAATTTGAGCTAGTATTAGAACTGTTGTAATATCGCTTCTACCGGGTTTTTCGTCGAAGACTTGTCCGAAGTATTGCTTGATGATGAAAAAATTGCCGAGTTGTTTTATGAATGGTTGTCCGTAACTGTTGCCACTGTATCTTCACGTAAATGAAATGGTAATCGCAGTACAGGCTAAGCAATTTCTGTCATAATAGGAGAGTGGAAGTTTTGATGGATGTTCTAAGTGACAAAGAGCAAGAGAGATTCCTTGTTCTGGAGTCATGTCACAGTACCTGGTTTTTTGACCCGGTTGAGCAAAAGTTTTGCCGACTGATGAAAGACAGCAAGTCCGTCGCCACTGAATGGCTTCACTATGACAAGCTCGTTGTTCACGAGGATTCCGATGCATTTGTTGTTTTTCTGGATGCCTCCGGAACAAAGTTGCTTAGATCTTGGCGGCATACCGACCATTGTGAACAGTGTGGTGGTAATGCAACGGCCGAAATATCACTTGAAGACTTGCGTAAGGTTATGCAGCTGTAAAATAACAAATCTTTGGTGTCTACGTAGCCTTTGCGGCCGTTTGGTAAAGCTACGTTGATCTTTTTGTGATACTGAGATTTGCCATTATGATGCCTACCAATCCATATCTGTTTTGCTAAAGCATTCTTAGAACATGATCAGTAATTATATTACTACGGTAGGTCATATCTCTTGGATGAGGCTATTTCCCGAATCTGAGTTGTAGCTTTGCGATCTAGCAGGTGCGATAAAAGCTAATTAGACGGCTTTGCACCACTAACGGTACGTCGTGGTAGTTGCTTGAAGGTTTGCGTGGGATGTATTTACTTACTTTAGATTCGGAAATTATTTTATAAAACCCCCGTTTCCTCTTTATTGAAAGACTCGTATTGTATAAGAATATAATCATGGATGAAACCGAAATACCAAAAATAATTGTTGTTGAAGGACAAAGTCAGAGCGAAGAGAACCAGACACATGTCGCGCAAGCCGATTCCGGCAATATGGAGATTTTGGAATCTATAGAACAGCCGGCTAAAGTCATGCGCATCGGCTCGATGGTAAAACAGCTCTTGGAAGAAGTCAAATCAGCACCTCTAGACAAGAAAAGTCGAGAGAGGTTGCGTGATATCTACGACAAGTCCGTTAGTGAACTGGCTGCTTCCCTTTCTCCGGATTTACAAGCGGAGCTTGACAGACTTGTATCGCCGTTTGAATCGGAAGAACCAAGTGACGCTGAATTGCGTATAGCTCAGGCGCAACTCCTGGGATGGCTGGAAGGCCTCTTCCACGGCATTCAGGCTGCAGTTTTTGCTCAGCAAGTTGCCGCCAAAGCTCAATTGGAGGAGCTTAGAGCACGCGGTCTTCCCCAAGCAGGCCATATTGACAGTGCCAATCCTAAATCTGGTATGTACCTGTAAGTCTTTTTCCTGTATGTGTCTTCAGAAGGCGCATTAGTTAAAGACAACGTTTAGGCGTAGATCTTTCAAGCGGTTCCGGTAATAAAAGCCATTGGCTCAAGCACCGGTTGCTTCTGGTTGTATAAGATTTATTTATCTATAGATAAGTTTTTACCCATCGCCCATCCGGCGGCGGGATCAGCGAAACACGAGAGTTAAGTTATTATGAGTTCAGCTTCTTTTGCCCACCTTCATACGCACACCGAGTACTCTATGCTGGACGGGGCGGCTCGTGTGGAAGAACTTGTAAAGATGGCTGTAGAGGACAAGCAGCCGGCTATGGCGATTACCGATCATGGCAATATGTACGGAGTCCTTGATTTTTATGACACCTGTAAAGCACACGGAATTTCGCCCATTGTCGGGATAGAAGCCTATATGGCAGCTCAGTCACGTTTTGAGAAACCTGTTAGGCGTGGTAAAATCGATGACACAGGGGGAGACGGAGAAAAAGGAGAAAAACTTTATTACCACCTAACCTTATTGTCAGAAACAACCAAAGGGTACAAAAATCTGATCAAGCTCTCCTCCATGGCTTTCTTGGAAGGCTATTACTATAAACCGCGTGTAGATTTTGAATTGCTTGAGAAGTATCACGAAGGATTGATAGCCTCAACCGGCTGTTTGGGTGGACTCGTAAACCAGTTTTTGTTGGCCGGGAATCCACTAGAGGCAAAAAAAACTGCAGCAAAATTGCAAGATATTTTTGGCAGGGACAACCTTTTTGTCGAATTGCAAGATCACGGCTTGCCTGAACAGAAAAGAACCAATCCCGAGTTGGTACAAATTGCTAAAGATATAAGGGCTCCTTTGATTGCCACCAATGATAGCCATTACTGCAGACGCACTGATGCAATATCTCATGATGCACTACTATGCGTGCAGACTGGGGCGACTATCAGCGATACGAATAGGTTCAAGTTTGACGGAGAAGAACACTATTTAAAGTCATCGGCCGAGATGCGTATGTTGTTCGATGACCTACCGGAAGCATGCGATAACACCTTATGGATTGCGGAGCGGGCCAATGCGGAAATTGAGCCCGGGCTCCCCACGTTACCTCAGTTCGAAGTTCCCGATGAATTTCAAGGCTCCACTTACGAAGAATCAGCCTCTAAATACCTTAGGCACCTGACATACGAAGGAGCCTATGAGCGCTACGGGATAAGTCTCAACGAGGAAGTGAGAAACCGCCTTGATTACGAACTGAACGTGATCGGCGAAATGGGTTTCAGCGCCTATTTCTTGGTTGTGGCTGATCTTATCAACTTTGCCAACAGAAAAGGAATCAGAGTCGGTCCCGGTCGAGGCTCCGCCGCAGGTTGTTGCGTAGCCTATTGCCTGAAAATAGTTAATATAGACCCTATTGCCTATGGGCTCATCTTTGAACGCTTTTTGAACCCCGGTAGAAAGTCTATGCCCGATATAGATATGGACTTCGACGAACGTTACCGTTCTGAGATGATCGGATATGCTTCCGAACGCTATGGCTGGGACAAAGTAGCCCAGATAGTTACTTTCTCAACCATAAAAGCCAGGGCAGCCGTGCGTGATGCGGCCAGAGTATTGGGTTATCCTTACGGTCTCGGCGACAAAATAGCCAAAGCCATGCCTCCCGTAATCATGGGGAGAGACACCCCTCTCAGCGCCTGTCTTGAATTTGATGAAAAATATGAAGACGGATATAAAGCCGCCGGATTATTGAGGGAAATGTATGAGCAAGAGCCGGATGCCAAGAAAGTCATTGACGTAGCCAGAGGTCTGGAGGGTTTGAGGCGCCAAGATGGAATCCATGCCGCCGCTGTTGTTATTACCAATGAGCCACTGACGGAGTATCTACCCATACAGAGAAAGCCGGAACCGAACGGGGATGTGAGCAATGCCCCAGTTGTTACTCAGTACGAGATGACCGGTGTGGAGCGTCTCGGTCTGTTGAAGATGGATTTTTTGGGCCTTAGGAATCTGTCTGTAATAGACATAGCACTACACCTCATTGAGGAAAGCACGGGAGAAAAGCCGGATATCGATAAAATAGACCTTGCCGATGAAAAAACTTATGAGATGCTAAGGCGGGGAGATTCCATAGGTGTTTTCCAATTGGAAGGCAATGCCATGCGTTCTCTTATGCGTTCTCTGGCCCCCACATGTTTTGATGATGTCGCGGCTCTTGTAGCTCTTTATAGGCCGGGACCGATGGCAGCCAATATGCATAAAGATTATGCCGACCGCAAGAACGGACGAAAGCCGGTTGAGTATCTACACGAAGACCTAAAAGAAATTCTCCCCGAGACATACGGTCTAATGATTTATCAAGAATCCATGATGCGTGTCGCACAGCGCTTTGCGGGCTACTCTTTGGCCGAAGCCGACAATTTGAGGAAAGCGTGTGGGAAGAAAAACAGGGAATTAATTGCAAAAGAAAGAGCAAAATTCGTAGCCGGTTGCGATAAAACCGGCTACGGACAAGATCTCGGAACCAAAATATTCGATATTATCGAGCCTTTTGCGGACTATGCCTTCAATAAATCTCACGCTTACGGCTATGGCCTCGTAGCTTATCAAACCGCTTGGCTTAAGGCCAACTATCCGGTTGAATACCTGTCTGCTCTTTTGTCATCTGTCAAAGATGACAAAGATAAAATGGCCGTTTATCTGGCTGAATGTCGTAATATGCAGATAGAAGTGCTCGTGCCTGATATCAATACCTCAACCTCGGAATTTTCCCCTTACATCACTGATTGGGTTGCGGATAAAATTACCGGGAACAAAAAAGAGAATTCCAAGAAAGCCATAGTCTTTGGGCTGACTGCCATCAGGAATGTGGGCCAGGCTGTGGTGTCTCAGATCCTTGTCGAGAGAGATAAGAGCGGGCCGTTTAAAGATTTTTATGATTTTTGCCAAAGAGTTGACCCTTCGGTGTTGAATAAAAGGGCCATAGAATCTTTGGTCAAAGCCGGAGCTTTTGACAGCCTTTCACATACCAGAAAAGGCCTTTTGCTTAGCTACGAGGATATTGTAGAAAAGTCTTTGCAGCGCAGACGAGAGGAGCAGCAAGGGATCTCCACCCTGTTTTCTCTTTTCGATGATCCCTCTATGCAAGGTGGAAAACAAAGCGACTCTCTCTATAGCGAGAACAAAGTCCAGATACCAGAAGTTGAATTCTCAAAAACAGAAAAGCTTGTTTTTGAGAAAGAGATGCTGGGCTTATATGTGAGTGACCACCCTTTGAAGGGTTTTGAGCTTCAGCTGTCGCGATTGACAGATATGAGTATCCGCGAATTAATAGACTCTAATTTGGACTCAGATGAAGATGGGAATCCAACTCTACAAGAAAATACCAGGTCTAATGGATTTATTACCGTAGGGGGAGTTGTTACAGCCCTTTCAAAACGCTACACCAAAAGAGGTGAGTTGATGGCTACGTTTACTCTCGAAGATTTGGATGCGTCCGTAGAAGTGTTCGTGTTTCCAAAATCAATGGCCGAATTTGGGACAAAATTGGAAAATGATCAGATCGTCCTGGTCAGGGGTCGTGCCGATACCCGTGATGACGCCTTAAAAATTGTGTGTCAGGAAGTCATCAAACCTGAACTCGTTCCCATGGGACAGGCTGTGCCTGTAAAGATAAATTTACCGATACATTCCGCTTCGGAGGGAATGGTTCAAAAACTCAAAGATCTCATAGCTGACCATCCCGGGGTTTCTCCCGTGGTGATTATGCTGGGGGATAAGTCGCTTCAACTCACAGAAGAGTTTTGCGTGGAGCCAAGTAACGGTTTTATGGGGGCAATTAAAGAATTATTGGGTGCAAATGCCGTTTTGAATGCCGCTTCTTTCTAGACCCTTTTGTCTCTATACCGTCTGCTTAAAATATCACTTTGAAGATTTAAGGCTAAAGACGCCTCCTGGTAAAATATTTTGAGATCAAGGAACGTCCCAGACAGTTTTTATCCTTATGTTACAAAACTTTAAATAACCATACTCGCAGGTACGTCCTCATGTAGAGTAGATATTAGCGGTTGCCACTCCCTTTCTCTATGAGGACGGCAGGCATCGACTATCTGGGTGGTTTACAATTGAGATAGCGGAAATTGAAATTTTATAGCTTATGGGAGTTGTTAAATTTTTTGAACATCTGCGAAAAAGGTATCAGATTGCCTATAGATAGGCATTGGCGCTGTAAAGGATTCTGAATGATGGAAGTTATTACCAAAGATTGCACAGCTCTAGATGATTTAGAACTTGCAGAAATGGCTGACATCTCCGCGTCCGGAGAAGCGCGTTTGGAAGTCGGCTTATTGTCAAAGCTAAAAGATGAATGGGTTTTAGTTACAAAGATTACGGATACCAACAGGCTTTTGGGGTTCTCGTTTGCCAGTCTGGAGCGTATAGGCGGTACGCCGAGCATACTGATAGCTGTAGCCTCTTTCGTTAGAGAGGATGTTGCCAAAGAGGCCATGAAACTTCTGATGAAAGACTTATACAGGCGCGCTCTTCTGGCATTTCCCGGTGAAGATGTACTGGTCAGTACTAAAATGAGTTCTTACTTCGGATATCAAGCTTATGCAGGCTTACATGACATCTTGCCGATAGAAGGCCATAAACCGACCGGGGAGGAGAGGGCCTGGGCCCGCCGTCTGGCCAAGCGCTTTTCCTTGGATTCACAGATAGATGACAGGACGTTTTTGGCCAGAGGTAACGGCTCTCCTGTGGCTGTTTTCGACTATCAGCCGTTTGGGGAAGAAGAGTTTGATATAGATCAAGATCGTAGTCTTGAAATATGTAAATCTGTCTTTGAACAAGTTGACAGAGGTAACTACGACTGCGTGATCCCCCTCGGATGGGCAATGGCTGAGGATCTGGCCAACGGTATGTTGCCGAAGTAACCGATCAACCCGGTTTTGATGACCGCTTATTACTAGGTTCGCGATCTATTGATCGATATCTATTGTCAGCCGCGGCGTCTCTTTGGAGCTATGACACTCATGACAACTTTTGGAACGTGTCCGTTCTGCACTCTGTAGAGGCCTATCAATAAGTGTGTCACCTTGCCCCCAAGTAGCTTGGTAAGTTCTTTCTTAGACAGTACGTATTCGCCCGACTCCGGCAAGAATTGCCGGTATTTACCGTCTGCCAAGGGGAGTTTTTGTATGGTGCCTCCCCATTCGAAGACACACGTCATGTCGTTGGTCTCAGATAAAATAATTTCCATCTGAGATTTAGTTATATCTATAAGAGCTACGGAAGGCTCTACGGCTTCCAAATCCATAAAGGCAATTGATGGGCCGAAGTTGCCGAGTATCTTGCCCGAAGTCGATTTTTTTGTAGCGGTCATTTTCAGCAGCTTTTTAACTTTTCTGTAAGGTAATTGCCCAAGTAGCGATATAGATTCTAAAGTTTCTATAGCTTCTGGTCTGGAAGGATCAACAGGGTTAGGTTTGGCTGGGTTGTTGAGCTCGAGCAAAGTAAATTTTTTGATATTAAATGTTGAATGGGACTTGCTTTCCCGGTCGTCGTTTTTTTCTTTTGTCGCAACTTGGGAAACAGGTAGTTTGGAAAGTTGCAGATAACGGGAGTTTCTGACAAATGACCCGGTATCTATGTCGACGCCTATCCATTCCGAAGGTGAATAGAATAATGTGGCGCAAGTGATTTGGTTAGCGTATTTTGGCGTGGGGAAGTTCCTACTTTTTTTTGCAGCCGATAAACCTTGAGCTAATTCGGTCTGATTATCTTGGGTAATTTCGTATGTCATCTTTATCCGATTGGTCAGAGCTGTATGGACGCATCAAACAACCGTCTGATCCTAGTATGAGTAAAATCCATTGTAGTAATCGTAACTGCTAACTCTTTTATATTCTTGTCAATAAGGTACATTTCCAACTCTCTGTCGTATCAATCTTGCACGGAAAACCCAGTACCAAGGCTCCTATCTTTATCGATAAGGGGTATTCTGCCTTCCAAGGCATAGGCCGTAAGCTGCGATTTAATGGGTTTCCCGATAGCTGTTTTTGGAATCTGATTTACCAGATAGAGTGATTTTGGAACCGCCCAGGGTCCTATCTCGTCTTTTATACTCTCTTTCAAAGATGCAATGTCAACTTTTTCGCCGGTCTCATGCTTTACGAGGAAAGCGACAACTTTTTGACCCCATATCTTGTCCTCCATCCCCGCTACAACGGCTTCGGCAATGCCTTTGGTTTTCAGGATGACTTTCTCCACGTGCGAAGGCCATACTTTTTCTCCCCCCGTAATAATCAGTTCCGCTATTCGGCCATCGACGATCAATTTCCCACACTGATCCAATTTTCCGGCATCTCCTGTCGGGAACCATCCGTCGAGCTTGGAGGTCTCGTTAGCGAATCTGTAATTCTTAAAAAGCATGGCACCTCTGAGGCAAATTTCACCTTCTTTCAAAGATCGGTCTATTACAGAGTTTGCTTTATCGATACTGCGAAAAGCCAATTCCATTCCGTCTAAAATGTTTCCGTCGTAGACTACGCCGCTGGCGGTCTCGGTCATTCCGTATGTCTTGATGACGTTAGAGGGTGTGTTGTCGGGTAATTTCGAACCGCCGAGAAGTATTTTTCTGAATTGATCTGCATAGGTATTTCCCAGTCTGTCCAGCGTGGTCGGTACCAGAGATGTCAAGTTCACCTTCTCTTCTTTGATGAGTCCGACGATAGTCTCTTTGTCAAATTTGGCTATAGCGACGACTTCTGTGCCCGTCAGAATGCCTCTTGTGATAATAGAAAGACCGCCGATATGGCTTACGGGCAAACAACATAGCCATTTGTCTTGACCCGGATTAGTCTTTAAATATCGATTTGTAGCTTGTGCCGACGCCAGAAGAGCGTCAATGCCGATGACAACACCCTTTGGTGTCCCCGTGGTTCCTGAAGTTGGTATGACAACCCCGTCCCCATCCTCCGTCCCGACTCCATCTTTTAAAGCTACGGTTTCAAAGTCACGCAAAACTCCCGTTTTGCCGGTTATCACATATCTATCAAGGATATTTTCAGACCTAGATGATGCTTCTACACTGTTTCCTGTCGGCGTGATTATATAGTTAGGGCGTAGAAGTTTGATAATTCTTTGTTTTGCATGTTTGGATAATCTTGTATCCAAAGGCAAGATGGCGTCACCGTTTTCAAAGCACTTTTCTGTCAAGAATCGAAATAAGTCACCGCCCGGTAAATCAAGAGCAACAAGTTTCCGCACAAATATATTCTATCCGATGATCCAAAAAGCTAAGGCTGTAACCTAAAACTGTCAAATGCGGTAAATTGTATCCGCACGGCTTTATTGATCGTAAGCGTTGGAGAAAGCGAAAATAGGTAAATATGTCCGGAGAAAATGGTGTTTTGGATTGGCAACAGATAGGGAACTACGATGACATCAAACTAGAAAAGGCTGAGCACATAGCGAAAATAACGATCTGTCGGCCGGAAGTTCGTAATGCGTTTAGACCTCAAACTGTTGCCGAGTTGATGGATGCATTTCTGGTTGTCAGAGATGACCCTGACATTGGGGTAGCCATTTTGACCGGACAAGGCGAATTGGCATTTTGTTCCGGCGGAGACCAAAAAGTTAGAGGTGAAGACGGATACATAGGAAGTGACGAACTGGCCAAGAAGGGTATAGGTCGTCTCAATGTTTTGGATTTGCAGATTCAAATCCGTCGCTTACCAAAGCCGGTCGTAGCGATGGTAGCCGGTTATGCCATAGGCGGGGGCCACGTTCTCCATCTGGTCTGTGATCTGACCATAGCGGCTGATAATGCCCGCTTTGGGCAGACCGGTCCCAGGGTAGGGAGTTTTGATGCCGGCTACGGAGCCGGCTTGCTAGCCAGAACCATAGGTATAAAGAAAGCTAAAGAAATTTGGTTCCTCTGTCGCCAATATGACGCTGCCCAGGCTCTTGAAATGGGACTGGTCAATACCGTTGTCAAGTTGGAAGACTTGGAGAAAGAAACCGTGGCGTGGTGCAAAGAGATGTTGGAATTATCACCTTTGTCACTTAGGCTTCTAAAAGCCGGCTTCAATGCCGCCGATGAAGGATTGGCAGGCGTACAACAGTTGGCCGGTGACGCAACCATGCTTTTTTATATGAGTGATGAGGCGCAGGAAGGACGCAACGCTTACTTGGAAAAGAGGGATCCCGATTTTTCCAAGTTTTCAAGGCGACCCTGATGGCTACTTTTGTAGATTTTCTACACGGTGCCAGACCAAGGACTCTGCCGGCAGCAGTCGTGCCGGTTATTGTCGGTATAGCGGTGGCTGCGGACGAAGCTAAGGTAAATGTCCTAAACGCTCTTTTGGCTTTGGTGGTTGCTCTGGCGGTTCAGATAGGAACCAACTATGCCAACGACTACTCCGATGGCGTAAAAGGTACCGATTCTGTGCGGGTTGGTCCTACGAGATTGGTGGCCGGGGCCATAGCAAGCCCTAGAGCTGTTAAAATCGCCGCTCTGGTCAGTTTCTTTGTCACGGCCGCTGCAGGTCTGACGATTGCCGTTAGGACTTCTCCCTGGCTAATTTTGGTCGGTGCTCTCTGTATATTGGCCGGCTGGCTATATACGGGAGGTCCGAAACCTTACGGTTATTTGGGGCTTGGTGAATTGTTTGTATTTATCTTTTTTGGCTTGGTAGCCGTTATCGGTACGACTTACGCCGCGTCGGATAAATTTATTCCTCTTTCCGTGTTTGCCGCCGTGCCGGTTGGTTTATTAGCGGTTTGTCTTTTAATGATTAACAATATCAGGGATATTGAAACAGATAAAAAGTCGGGTAAAAACACTCTTGCCGTTATCATGGGAGATAAAAGAAGCAGATTACTGTATGTGTCTATCTTGGTATCTGCGGTTTGCATTGCTGCGGTGATCGCTGTGGTAAAAATATCGGCTTTGCTTGTATTGCTTTGCATACCGCTGATGTTTACTCCGGTCAGGAAAGTACTTGCGGGAGACAAAGGTCTAGATTTGATACCGGTATTGGCCAAAACTGCCCTTGTGCAGATCGTGGCCGGGATTCTACTCGCTATAGGTATTTGGCTATAAAGGACATTATCAACTCGGCCGCTTTGATCGGCTGCTCTGCGAGGACGGAATGACCACAATTGTCTATTATGTCTAATTGACTAATGGCTCCTATTTTTTTGTGCAGTCTGCGTCCTATTTCAACATATTTTTCGTCATTGGCGCCGACCAGTATTAAAACCGGTATGTTATTTTTGGCCAGATTTGGCAATAGATCCCACATAGGTTCTTCGTTTCCCTGTCCGAGAGCCAATAGAGCGGAAGCCATTTTGTCTCCGTTGTTTTGGCAACGCTCTTTTAGTCCGGTTTCCTCCGGCGTCAAATGGGCAAACAAAGGTCCGGCAAGCCATTCTTTTATGAAGACCTCTACGGGAACTTCCCTGATATGCTTGGCCAGTCTTTCGTCATCAAGACGCCTTTGCAGCCGCTCGTCTTGGTCTTGGATTCCGGCGGTAGCACTGATCAGCACCAACCCGGCTACAGAGCCTGGGTGTTCCAGAGCAATCCTAAGAGCTATCCTTGCCCCCATAGAGTAGCCGACATACACGGACTTACCGTAAAAAGAGGAAATTTCCAAAGCGACGTCTCGGCTATCTTGGCCCGGTACTAACGGCTCTTTGTCACCGTGTCCAGGCAATTCTGCTATGTGTAGTTCGTAAGGAGAAAAGAGTGTTTCACTAAGGCCGCGATACGACGCGGCATTTTGGGTAAAACCGTGGATGAGGACTATTTGCCTTCTTCCCATCTGAGTCAAAGTTTACCTTCCAAGTCATAGATACGCGTTTTGAGGGTAAAAGCGCTTAGGCATGACGGTAAAAGGAAAAATTGATAAATCAAAGCCTATTTTGCCAAGCGCGCAACCTTTTAAATATTCTAGTCTTTACTTGTGCTCTATGAATCGGAAGAACGACAGCTTGCATTTTCTCTTTCACTGATTGACGAGTGGTATCGTTCCGGGGTTAGACAGGCGGTTATTTGTCCAGGTTCCAGATCGACGCCCTTGACCTTGGCTCTTTTGATGGACGAAAGATTCGAAATAACTATACGTCTGGACGAAAGATCTGCCGGCTTTTTTGCCGTAGGTCTGGCTATGGCCTCCTTGAAACCGGTGGTCATCCTGGTTACCAGCGGTACGGCCGCCGCCGAATTGCATCCCGCAGTTGTGGAGGCTGATCTGGCTCAAATTCCGGTTATTGTCTGTACCTCCGATAGGCCGGCGGAGCTGCACGATGTATTTGCCCCTCAGACCATAGGTCAGGACAATCTTTACGGTAGCAGTGTGCGTTATTTTTACGACGCTCAAGGAGTATTTGTATCGGAACCTCACGTATGGCGTTCGATAGCCGCACGACTGGCGCAAGAAGCGATCGCAAATCCCAAAGGTCCGGGTCCTGTACATTTAAATCTACCTTTCAGCGAACCGTTTTTCCCCTCTTCAAAGAGCGAAGAGGAGATGTTATCTAATAAAAGCGAGTCGCTCTCTGACACCGGTGAAATTGTGAACAAGGCGGTGCTCCTTCAAGCTTTTGTCGATGAAGCCAAGAAGCTCGTCATAGCGGGCCGCTCTAACGGTCAACCTTGGCACCTGGTTTACAGTAGCTATAACCACGATGACAGGGTATTTCAGATGTTGCTTGATTTTATCAAACACGGGTTAAAAGTTGTCATCATCGCCGGTTGGCTTCCAAGGCCCAAGGCTCTCAGTCCGTTTTTGGCGTTAAGGCAGTTAGCCAAAGAAAATGGGTGGGTAATTTTTGCCGATCCGCGCGCCTGGCCCAGAACAATAGACGGGGTATCTATATTTTCTTATGACACGCTTGTCAGAAGTGACACCGTTACTTCCGGATATACCCCCGATCTTGTTGTCCATGTGGGACAAAGACCTTCCTCTAAAGCTTTAACACAATGGTGCCGGGAGCTGCATTCAAAAGGAATACCGCACATTCGTTTTGACCCCTATCAGAGGTTCATCGATCCCGAAAGATATATCTCACACGTCATTAAAGCTGACATCGAGCTGGTGGCCCAAAAAGTTTTGGAGTCGGAAAAAGGTAAAGTATCTCCGGAAAACGCGCACGCCTTGGGTAAATGGCAGCACAATTGGTTGACTGCGGAAAAAGTATGTCAGGATACCTACACATCTCTTTTGTATAACGAAGAGCAGTTGACGGAACCTAAAATAGCGAGGTTTCTCTATCAATATCTTTCGCCAACCTCGACAATAGTGGCGTCTTCATCCATGCCGATCAGGAACCTGGAGTTTTTTGCCGGTCCGAGATTGGACGCACCTCATGTCTTGGCCAACAGGGGGGCAAACGGTATAGACGGCGTAACCTCTACTATATTGGGCGTGGCTAAGGCCAACAGGAAACTGCAAGGTGCTCAAACGATAGGGTTCTTAGGGGATTTGGCATTTTTGCACGATACATCAGGTCTTATCTGGGGGCAATTTGAAGAAAAACCCGATGTAACTTTGGTAGTCGTAGATAACAACGGCGGTGCCATTTTTTCGTATTTGCCAATTTATGATATGCTCCCCGGAGATTATTTTGAAAGAGCTTTTGCTACTCCGCATCGCTTCGATGCTGAAAAACTGGTTACTTCTTTGGGGCATCATTATTTTCAAGCCGACAGCATAAATAACCTTGCAAAATGTTTGGATACTGCTCAAGCCCTATCTGGAATAAAGATAATTTTCTGTCCCGTTCAAAGAGATTTGGCCAGTGAAAACAGTGCCTTTTGGGTATCGCTAGCTCAGCAGAAAGTCAACGAAGTGTTAAAGTAGTATATAAATCAATCTAACATGTAACATTTACATTACAAGTTCAACCGTGCTCTGGAGGATTACTCCATACTTTGCTACCCTAGGATAGACAGGGTGGCTCAGCCGCCATTACTGCCTGAGAAAGGTCATTGAAAGAGATAAATATGATGGAGGTCAGATGAAAATACAAGATCTGCTTACCGAAAAAGGCTCAGCTGTGGTTACAATAAGTCCTTCTAAAACAGTTTTGGATGCGGCAATGTTGATGACGGAGCACAATATAGGAGCACTAATTGTTTCCGATGACAAGATTCATATAGACGGTCTGATTTCAGAACGCGATATTGTCAGACGTCTAAGTCAGATAGCCGGACCGGTCGTAAACGAGCCGGTGGCGTCGATCATGACATCTTCGGTTTATATCTGTCGGGTAGAGGATGACGTTGAATATGTCATGGAAGTGATGACGGATAATAAAGTCCGACATGTTCCCGTTGTCTGCGACGGTAAAGTCTGTGGAATGATAAGTATCGGTGACATAGTTAAAAACCGTATTACTGAGTTGCAAAGTGACAGGGAGCATCTCTTAAAATATATAACGGCCCGCTGATACACATTGCATTAAGTATGGACCTGCTTAGTTTAGATACCCTAGCATTAAGGGATTAGGTAGTTAGTAGCTATGCAAATCTTTTAGCATCGTGAGCTGCATACTTCGCGACCCGGTTAACAATAGAGACCGCATTTTCAATCTGAACTACAATGTCTGCTAATTTGTCTGCCGGAAGGGCGCAGGTCATTTCTTCCGGTTTCATACCGGTTCTTACTCTGCTTAGAGCACATCCTACACTGGCAGCGGGAAAACCCTGTTCTTTGGCTATTGCGATAATGTGACATTGCGGCTTGCCAACAATTTTGAGATCAGCCAAGGCATCGGAAAGAATCATCAACTGTCTTCCGTTGATCCTCATCAAGACCACATCTAGATCAAGTGTAGGTGGTGTATCATTAAGTGGTCCGTAAGTTACATATTCCGGAGAACCGCTGACATGTGGGAGCATGGCTACATCAGCTTCTCCCACCCACCCAGTTTCCAAAAGAGTTTTGATATCCTCGTATTTGGTTTCTGGAGTTAGGTCTGATAATCCGTGGGTGAAGCTTCCGACAGTGCAGTTGCCGTGGTCTTTCTTTTCAGTGGTGAAAGTCAGTTTATCGGCGTGCATCCAAAATACACATCCGGCGGGTACCTTACCCTGTCGTCCGTCCGGGGTTCTGGTACTCGTGGGCCTGTTGAAAGGTTGTATGTCATCGGGTTTATTTACGCTAAAAGTGATTCCTATGGGATTTGCTGCCAGATGAAGAGCACCGGTGAGGCGTTCAGCCAGGTTATTCCAGTCGATTTGGCTCCGTATATTTTGATCCATAGTTACAGCATAACGTATAAAAGGCTATTTTGATTAGAGCTTGATCCTTGTAGGACTTTTAATACTTTTATGGCTAAGTAGTGACTTTTATGGCTAAAACTATGGCACGCTATTTAGATGCCCGGGACAGATTCCTTTTTAACTGCCGACGATATTTCGGCAAACTCATGCTCTCTTGATCTTCGCTTTCGTAATTTGATCTATCAGATAAGTGATGAAGAGCTGCTGGTACTTCTAGATAAGACGAGGCTCGGTATATATGCCGGTTTTGACCCTACGGCAGACAGCTTGCACCTTGGCAATTTACTTCAGCTATGTAACCTTAGACGTCTTCAGTCGTATGGTCACCGCCCCATTATAGTTCTCGGAGGTGGTACCGCTATGATCGGTGACCCCGGTGGCAAGACGGCCGAGCGTAAGCTTTTGTCGAAAGAAGAGATCGAACGCAATGTAGAAGGCGTATTGCCGCAACTGGAGCAGTTTCTGGACTTCTCTCTTCCCAAAGATCAAAATCCAGCCGTCCTGGTAGATAACAGTGCCTGGCTGGACGAACTGAGATTGACAGATTTTTTGAGGGATATAGGAAAACATATAACAATAGGGCAGATGATAGCCAAAGAGTCCGTGAAAAGCAGGATAGAACGTCCGGAACAAGGCATATCATTTACAGAGTTTAGTTACATGCTATTGCAAGGTTATGATTTCTTGCAACTCTATAATTCTTACGACTGTAAAGTGCAGATAGGCGGTTCCGACCAGTGGGGAAATATAACGGTTGGAATCGATCTGATCGGGAAAATAGCCGGAGGTAAAGCTTTCGGGCTTACATCTCCTTTGGTCTTAAAGCAGGACGGCACAAAATTTGGCAAATCCGAAGAAGGCGCCATCTATCTTGATAAGAACAAAACGAGTCCTTTCGCACTCTATCAGTACTTATTGAGAAGCGAAGATGAGATGGTAGGTGACTACCTGCGCTTTTTCACATTTCTGGCCAAAGAAGAGATAGCCGATCTGGATGCCAAGAGATCAGCTAACCCCAAAGCCCGCGATTGTCAAAAAGCATTGGCTTACGAGGTATGTGCTTTGATTCACGGAGAGGCGGAAGCTAAAAAAGCCCTAGCCGCTACCGGTGCCCTATATTCTGAAGATGCCTCTCTTTTGACGGCCGATATTTTGGAAGCCGTCTCCAAAGATGTGCCAAAGACGTTGTTTACCTTGCGAGAATTGGAGGAGGGAATTGAGCTGGTTGATACTTTGGCGGCGGCAAATTTGGCCAAGTCAAAAAAAGATGCCAGAACAATTATTTCTCAAGGTGGGGCATATATAAATAACAGACGGGCAGATGCTTCAGACTCTATAAATAGAAAAGATCTTATAGATGGGAGATTTATTCTTCTTAGACGGGGTCGTAGAGAAGTAAACTTGTTGGAATTTAAATAGTAAAGATGTACGCCATCAGTTTCTTTGGTTTTTTTCGTGCATTGGCGGAAGCGTAACTTATGCGTAGTGTTATGACTGTGAATTCGGGAATAGTTGTATGAGAGTGAAAAAAAACGTGCTGTTTATGGTGTCGATCGGATTTTGTGCCATCCTACTTGCCAGTTGCTCATCTCAGAATACCATATCATCTTGGGTAACGGGAAATTCCTTTTCCGCAAATAACGGCCAAGTGCTAAGCGATATCAATGGAATCGAAAATGGTATCAAACTCAAAGAGCTCACACAACTGCACACTGTCTGTGAAGCGCTTTCAGCAGATGCTTCGACGGTATATCAAACCCTTCCTACACCTGTTCAGGCTTTGACAGACGCCTTTTCCCAGGCTTATACAGATTTATCTCAGGCCGGACACGATTGCTATTATGCCCCTTCGTTCACCTCCCCGTTGATGCGAAAATTTGAAAAGGAATTTGCTGTCGCCAAAAGTCAACTGTCATCTGCACTGGCACTACTTTCTACTTTTAAAAATTGACACCAGATATAAATGACAAGCTGCTTCGCATGGATACTCTCGCACTAAGGTGTGGCTTAATTTGCTACACTTGTATCAGAGAGACAAGGTGAGACCCATGGCAAGTGATAACGACAGTTATGAAAGGCTGAGGCGGAGAATCCTTTGGAGTATCGTCAACGGGCTTTACTTGGTCGGCTCGAGGTATGACAGTGATCGCAACGTAATGACTTGTAGTTTTGTAACCCAGGTAGCAACGGAGCCAAAGTTGGTTGGTATAGGGGTGGAAAGGGAGTCCAAGTCGGCTAACTTGATAGAACAAGGCGGATCATTCACTTTGATGTTCCTTGGACGGGGTCAAAAAGATATAGTCAGGAAATTTGTCAAACCGGCTATATGCGATATCGACAAAAGCGAGATCAACGGTTACTTATATCAAGATGCCCCGGTGACAAAAGCGCCTATTCTACAAGATATACCTGCCTTTATAGAGTGCTCTGTATATACCAAGGTAGATTTTGCAAGTCACACATTTTTTATCGGAGAAGTTATCAATGCAGAGTTTGTCAACACCTCTTTGGACCCCAGTTACGAAGAAGCCATCGCTTTGGACGCCAATAAAGTTTTGGAAGTTTTAAGGATGGAAGATACCAGGATGCATTACGGAGGATAGACGCAAAGTGGCAACCAAGGTGTCTGCGGCAATTCCATCTGTTTTTGCCTTGATTCAGGTAGCCGGTAATCAGCAGGGATTGGCGTAACTTTTTATGGGTAATGAGACAACAAATGGCATTTAGTCAAATAAATTCTTTGCAACACAACTTGGCTTGGCAAGAAGTTGCAACCGATGCAGATTTAGAGGATTTGATTGACGAAGCTATAGCTTGTGGAGCATATGCCATAGATACCGAGTTCCATACTGAGAAGACGTATTTTCCCAAGCTGGCTTTGGTACAGATTGCCTATGGAGCTAAATCGGCGATAGTCGATCCTTTTAGTGTGGATATCTCGCTCATGGCTAGGCTGCTGGCATCCGATGCCAAAGCTATCTTTCATGCCGGCGACCAAGATTTGAAAATTCTCTATGACGTCTGTCATCTGCTACCAAAGAGCGTTTTTGATACTCAATTGGCAGCGGGCTTTCTGGGCTTTTCGACGCCCTCTCTCAGCCTTGTCATTGACAAGATGCTAAACGTTGTTTTGGATAAAGGTAGCCAACTCACGGATTGGACTAAACGACCTCTCGGGGCAGAACAAAAGCTTTATGCTATCAACGACGTCAGGTACCTAATTCACCTGCATGACATGATGGAAAGTCAATTGGTATCGCTGGGGAGGTTGGATTGGCACAGGGAAGAGTGTCAGCGTCTGCTCCTAAAATCTCGTCAACCACAAGACCCCAAAGAGGCCTGGTGGAAAATAAAACAATTCCGCCAGTTGAAAGGTATCCACAGGGGTATTGCCCAAGAAGCGGCGGCTTGGAGAGAAACTAGAGCCAGGGAAATGAATCTCCCGTTACGCTATATCCTGTCCGATCTAGCTCTTGCCGCTATTGCCAACAGGCCTCCGCATAGCATAGAAGACTTAGCGGGTGTCAGGGACATGGATCTTGCCAAGACTGATCTAAAATCTCTTTTTGCCAGTATAGAGCGCGGAAAAGTATTGCCGGAATCAGAACTTGTTTTCCCACAGGCCGGTTACGTAGAAGACCGCATGTTGAAACCGATACTGGGTTTGTCTTTAGTCTATGTGGCGGAGAAAGCCAGGCAACTTTTCATCGATCAAGCCATCTTGGCCACTAGGACAGACTTGGCTCTTTTCTATAAAGATCCGTCAAGCGGATTGATTAGAAACAGTTGGAGGTTCGATTTGATAGGAGAACCTCTACTGAAATTGTTCAAGGGTGAGGCCTCTTTGGCCTTCGGCAAAGATGGTTCAGTCGTTCTCGAGCAAAGGTCTTATGACGCTATTTGACTCGGCGGTCAGCACCTAATATATGTGCTCAATCTGTCAAGATCTCAGCTACGCCGCTTTACAACTGAGCTTTATGCGGTGTAGTTATTCTTTCTATTGTGTAGCGAAATTAATCTTTGGCTTTCATCTGGTGCGGCTTAGCTGGTAGCTACCCTGAGAAAAGCTTCGGCTAATCGACCGCTTTCCCAGCCTGCGGTTTCGGTATTAGCCGAAAGCCAGCTTTTCATCCTTTCTTCCAAATTGCCGTCCTTATCTGTTTCCTGGCTTACGTGGCAACGCAGAGCCTCAAGTTTCGATTCAAATGTAGATGATATGTCGACAAATGTATCCGGGGAGCCATGTGACATAATCCAGACTTCATCTACACTGTGAGGCTCCAGGCCGTCTTTGAGTAGTTCGGGGAATGCAAAAGGGTTACGGGCATCGGGGTAAATGGCTTGTAAAGCAGCTTCGCCTGCAGCCATGTGGTCGGGGTGGCTTGAAAATATACGGCCATAGTTTCTTTCCGGGTTTTGTGTCAAGACTCTTTGTGGTCTGACACGCCGGATAACCTCGGCAATATTTTTGCGCAATTCCAGACTTATTTGGAGTTTGCCGTCCTCGTAGCCCAGAAAGTAGATGTCTTCTACTCCCAATACTTTCGCTGCCGCCCTCTGCTCTTCTTGTCGCAATTTAGGCATTGAGGATCTGGGAAAGTTGAGGTCAAATCCTCCGGCATCTCCGTTTGTCACTAGGCAGTAGGTGACTTTTACTCCGGCATCTGTCCATCTTTTAATGGTGCCACCTGCTCCAAAATCGATGTCATCGGGGTGGGCCACTATACAGAGTACGGAATCTACCAGGTCATCGCCTTGATCAGTAAATATAGTAATTTTCTATTCTCCTAACAACAGTTGAAACCGCTAATTCCATAATAACATTCAAAATAGCTTCTCTACGCATGCCATCAGGCGGTCGTTTGCATTGGATCTCTCGTGATCGTAGGACTCATATCAAAACCGTCGCTTGATATACCGCTCCAGGTCATATGTTAAATATATTTCCCATCGATAGTGTGACTAGACATTGCGGTAGATAAAAACCGTATTTTGGGAAAGTTCCCACATTTAAGGTTAAAAAACCTATTCGATCTTCGGCAAGATTATCTGTATAAAATTCCCGTTTATCTGGATCTATAGTTAAATAACCTTACGGACAGATCATTAATATTCTTCGTTACCGGGCGAAGCAGGTTCGTCTTCGTATTCAAGTTCGTCGGATTCGTACAAGCACCAGCCAGCGTGATCTTCATCAGGTTCGGCGCCACACTCCGGACAAGGTTCTTGTACAACTTCTACGGCTCGCTTCAGTGAACGAGCTTCCTCAAATCTACGGTGGCGTCCCTTTTTCACGTTGGCTCCCTACTTACGTCTTCCCATAGTCAGATTGTCACTAAAACACCGATATGGAATTGTTATTCTTATATCAAAAATAGATGCACATTTGGGTCTTGTATAAAGCATACAGCGAATTTTTAATGTAAATGTGCCGCCGGTATAATAACTACTTCCAAAAATCGGAAATTTCCTGGACCTCGACCGAAGTTCTAACCACTTCCGAGGCAGCGCTCTGACTGTGATGTTCGTCAACTCCAAGTTCTGCCTATACTTGAGATAACCTCAGAGACTCCCTTGAGGCTCTGAGCTTTGATCTGGCAATTTAGACTTAAATGTCAATTGTTTAGAGTCGAGCCTAAAGCCAGAAGGAGAGGAAGCGGGCTGGTTCCAAATTATTTTTGCTAACACCAAGGAGCCAGGATCCTTGGTGTTATGGACAGGACATAGCACGGCCCTAGATGGCTGTGTTTACCCGTGGTTTGCTATAGAGATTACTTGGGGCAATGAGAGGAATCACGAGGAGTCTGACACCGAGTAAATTGCCATAGCGAGCGGAAGTCCTCCACCGGTAACACATGTGAGGTGACAGCGCTTCGTGCCTTTTCGATACCTAACATATGGTCGATGAAGATCTACCGAACATGATAAATCCACCAAGTCCTCCCGGGAGTGACAGCAGTGCCTGCTAGTTTTGTCTCCGTGTCCATATCGGCGGCGACCATAGGAGTACAACTCAATAAGTCAACCCACAAAGACAATGAAGACTCTTGCACGTAGGAGTGCAATTATCAGGGATACAGGCTATAGCATCGCCGGTAAATCACGGGTAACTCTCCTATGGTGTGTGTACGATGGCAGATGGGGCGGTGATTTAGATACTGCGAAGCCGGCTAGTGCAAACGAGGTCTTGGCGGATTTACTGAGTCTTACGGTATCTCGATCTAAAACCGTCTGCATCTGATTTAGAGCACGATTCATACCCATTAATGGCATCAAACATATAGTCGGTATCTATGAAAGTCGATGTTCTGTAAGCATTTCTATCAGAAGTGACTATCGAAAGGTCCTATCTATCAGGATCGACTAATTGGTTTTGCAAAACTAGCTATCAAAAGTCGGCATATATGGGGCCCATCGCGACGTTTTGAGTGTGTCAAAGCGTCAAGATAAGTTGCTTTTCTCTCGATTATCGCGATTGAGAGACGTCTTTACTTCCTATTCCTTTTGTGGCGGGGTAAGCTTTAGTGATTATGGAAGAAACATCTTTTGATCCAAAAGATATGATCGATAGGTTTGCCAGGAGAGCCAGGGCGGTCAAAGAACGCACTATGCCGCCGGTAGAGGGAATCGAGAGGCAGCAGATCAGAAAGCAAATGCAACTTGACTACCAGGACTTTGCCATGTTGGCAGACGCCGAGGCGAAATTGGAAGACGGAATTTTGACGATTACGATAGATTTAAGGCCACAGCCGGAGTAATCAAAGCCTGTCACTATTTTTGCTCTATCTCAGATATTTCACTTGGTAAAAAGTTTAGGGCAAGCCATGCTAGCTGTTGGAACGGTTTTCTTGCAGCTTAGAGAATGTGCAGGGTGTACTCTAAGCTGCAAAAATCTGCACTAGAAGTGATGGCAGTGCTATTTACAACATCTCTAACTGACTCTTAGAATTGCATTTAGAGCATCACTAGACTGATAAAGTAAACATAGAATTCAGCCCAGACTTTATAGGTAAAGCGGCATATACAATACAATTGAGGCGGATGAGTGTATCTTAAATCATTAACTCTAAAAGGGTTTAAATCTTTTGCTGATTCGACAACGTTGGAGTTGGAGCCTGGCATCACGGTTGTCGTAGGTCCGAACGGATCGGGAAAGTCCAATGTTGTAGATGCCGTTGCCTGGGTTTTGGGTGCTCAGGGACCTAAAGTCGTGCGCTCCGGGAAAATGGACGATGTTATTTTTGCCGGTACGGCTAAGAGACCTGCTCTAGGTAGAGCAGAAGTAACCCTTGTCATTGACAACAGTTCCGGCCGGCTGCCTGTAGATCTAAGCGAAATCAATATTACGCGTACGCTGTTTCGAAGCGGTGACAGCGAATATCAAATTAACGGAGCGGCCTGCCGTTTGCTCGATGTTCAGGAACTTCTTTCTGATGCCGGGGTGGGTAGAACACAGCATGTCATTATCTCGCAGGGGCAGCTAGATGCCATTTTGCAAGCCAGACAAGAAGATAGGCGTGCTGTCATCGAAGAAGCGGCTGGAATCTTAAAGTATAGGAGGAGAAAAGAAAGAGCGGAGCGCCGTCTTGATGCCAGCGAATCTTCGCTTGCCAGGTTGGAAGATCTTTGGCGGGAAGTAAAGAGGCAGATAAAGCCTTTGGAACGACAGGCCAAAGCAGCCAAGGACTATAACGAAATTACTACCGGCTTGAGATCATTGGGAATTTACTTGGCCGGACGAGAATTGGCGGCACTCGATTCTAAACGCTCAACCTCCGGATTAGAGCTGGAGAAATTGTCTACATCCAGGGATGAATTGCTGCAAATTCTGGAGGAAACAGACAAAGCGCTGTCTTTTAAACAAGAAGTACTGGACAAAAGCAGCTATAACGACAACGCTGTTTACATAGGGCGGGTCGGTCAGCTGTTTGAATTTGGGCGAGGTCTGAATACGCGCTTTGGGGAACGTTTACGCTTCGTGGAAGCTTCACTGAATTCCGTACGCGCCTTGCCGGATTTGGATCAGACAAAAGCCATGTTGACAGATACCGTAGATTTACAATCTGGCCTGGAATCAGAAATAAGATCTCTGTCAGAAAAGATTGAAGAGGTCCTGGCAGCTGAACAATTGCTCGCCGGAGAACGTCAGGCATACCTTGATCAGGAAGCTGCTAAAAAACTTGACCGCAATCAATCTTTACTGGCCGGATATCCCATTATCTTACCGGACTCTGATTCGACGATAAATCGAAAATCAGAAAACGGCGACTATGTGACGAGTATTCACAATGGCTCGCAGGTGCGGGACGGATCATCACCAAAAGAGCCATCCGCTGTTTCTTTGTCCAAAGAGTTAAATAAGGAAGTACTTCAAGTAAGAGATAACGTGGCAGCCAAGAGAAAAGCCTGGGCAAGCGTAAAAGAGTCGGAAACACGGCTACTTGAAAGACTAAAAGGCATAAGCCAGCGCATAACAGAGACGCAAGCAAGTTTCAGTGAAACCGATACTCAATTGGCAGAAACAGAGAATTCTTTAACAGCTACTCAAGTGGAGTATGACTCAGCTGTCGAAGTTTTGAAAACTGCCGAGATCGAATTTGCGAAAGCAAATGAAGCCAAAGCAGCCGTTACAGCTGACCTGCACGGAGCACTGGCCAAGGCAGAGGCCTTGGAATTTGCCCTGAACGAAGCACGTTCACGCGCGGGAATCGAACACTTAGGCGATAATCAGGGTGTACTTGGAACCTTGCTTGACGTGGTTGACGTATCCGAAGAACTGACCAAAGCTTTCGAAGCAGCGGTGGGGGTCAACGTAGGAAATGCAGTGTTGGTCAAATCCGATTATGTCCAGCAAGCTCTTGAAACATTGGCAAATAAAAAGCTGAGCGGAACTCTTGTACCTGTGCCGCCTTACGGCAATTCGGTAAAACAAAATGTAAGTGACAGACTACATTTTTCCCAAAATGTAGTCTTATTGCGGCAATTTATTTTAGCGAAAGACGAACAAGTTTCTCTGCTTTTAGATCTACTACTTGACGATGTTTGGTTGTGTAGGGGCCAGGTTTCAGATGCAATCGACGCCTATCTGTCACATCCCGATGCCACAATTGTGACTCAGGACGGCAGCTGTTTTGCTCCTAAGAGCTGGCGATTGGTACATGAGACAGTAGGAGCAACACAGGCGGCTTTTGACAGGGTTTCTCAGTCTATGCACGATTTGAAATCTAAGGTTGCCAAGCAAGAGGATCTCAGACAAGAGGCAGAAGAGTCTCTACGCTTAGCCAGATCAGCGGCTGAGTCGATCAATAAACTGGTTATAGAACAAACCGCTAAAGTGGAAAGACTGGCCAGGGCTAAGTCCGATTTAACCTCTACTCTCAGTGACCTGACTTCTCAAGACAAAGAGCTTCAAAATCGCTACGAATCGGTTAGTGAAGAATTAAACGGACTGTCTGTTTCTCTCTCGGAGCAGGAAGCTCGTTTGGCGGCTTTGGAAGAAAAAGCGGAAGAAATTTCTGCCAGAGCCGCTAAAGAAGCTGAGGAAATCGCGGAGCGCGCTAAGTACCTGGAAGAGGAACGCAACAGAGAAAGAGCCGTATTGGCTGATTTCGACCAAAAAGCAAAAGCCCATATGGTCTTGCGTCGTGACCTCGAGGTGAGGGCAGCCTCATTGGAGGAACGCTATAAGAATTTAGAAGAGCGGAAAAAGAATCTGGAAGATACTTTACAGAGGCAAATTGCGGAATTTGAGAACTTACAAAAAGAAGAACCTATTCTGTTGGCTAAGCACAGCCTAATTGCAAGCTGCCTTCTTGAATTGAAAGATGTCCTGGATTTACTGAGCAATGTAAAAGAGGAATTGACAGAGGCTGATCAAGCCCAAAATGCCGAACGCGATAGGGTATTGGATGAGCTAAAACGCCTGCGTGCCAACAAGCGCGAGGGTGAAAGTAAGCTCTCTCTATTGGCAGAGCAAATTAAAAACACAGAGATAAGCATTGTCGAGACCGATACCAGGATCAAATCACAACAAGAATTACTAATGGCGGAATTTCACGTTTCCAAAGTTGAAGCTCTCGAGGCACCGAGACCACAGATTCCCCCCGGTATGTCACTTCATGATTATCAAAAGTCACTCCAGCGGGAGTTGCGCCTGATCGGCCCCGTCAATTCTCTGGCTGAAGACGAACTACGACAACTAAAAGAGAGGGAATCGTTTTTAGAGGCTCAATTGAGTGATATCAGGAGCGCAAGAAGAGAACTGAACCAGGTCATCAAAGCTATTGACAAAGAAATTATGGAAGTATTTCTTAAAGCTTATAACGATGTAGCCAATCATTTTGAACAGTTGTTTGCCACTCTTTTCCCGGGAGGTCATGGGAAGCTGAGTCTTACTTCTCCCGACGATCTCCTAAATACCGGTATTGAGATTGAAGCCAGACCGGTCGGACGTAATGTCAGAAGGCTGTCTCTGCTGTCTGGAGGGGAAAGGTCTTTGGTGGCCGTAGCGTTTTTGTTTGCCGTATTCAGGAGCAGACCTTCGCCTTTCTATCTGATGGACGAGGTCGAGGCCGCCCTGGACGAAGTAAATCTGAGACGCTTTTTAAAGCTTTTGGAAGAGTTTAGACATGAGGCCCAACTTATTATCGTCAGCCACCAGAAAAAGACTATGGAGGTTGCCGACGCCCTCTACGGCATCAGCATGGCGCCCGGTGCTTCTTCCAAAGCCGTAAGCGAGAAAGTTGTGAAAGCCGGACGAAGTCAAGACCTGATTGGGCTTAGAGAAGCCGCAAGAGAGCAACAGCCGGCAGATACCCGTTTGGGTGCCGGAAATTTCGAAGAATAGACAAATATCAGGTAATATCGGATATAGATAAATAGCGGGCGATATCGGATGATTGGAAAATTGTGATTTACGTACTCGTGGCTGTCATAGCCGTATTGTTAATTTTAATGGGTGCCGGTCTCACCGTATATTTAAAGACCGACAAAAGTTCACGACGTCTCGGGAAGAAAGATTTAACCAAAATATCCGATGAGTCGCGGTCTTTTACCGTAGAGGCGGAAAGCGCTCAAAAGGGTAGACCAAGTGTCGATACCATCTCCTCTGAAGACGGCGGGCAAGATAGAGATGCCGGTTCTAGAGACAAGAAAGAAGAAGTTGTTTTTGAACCGCAGCAGCAGAACGCGGCAGGTGTAGAATCTGCTACCCGCTTTAGGCTAAAAGACCGTTTGACAAAAACGGGAGGTATTTTATCTTCTCCCTTTGCTCTGTTGCGCAGCAAAGGTCGCTTTGATCAGCAGGTGTATGACCAATTGGAGGAATCTTTGATTATGGCTGACGTGGGGTTAGCGACCACGGCAAGGCTTT
Organism: Actinomycetes bacterium; assembly: GCA_021798275.1. Lineage (GTDB taxonomy): Bacteria > Actinomycetota > Acidimicrobiia > Acidimicrobiales > Bog-793 > JAJZMK01. The sequence goes on from JAJZMK010000006.1 coordinate 58,611, forward strand.
TGGACTCACTGAAATCTGCTGTGGCAAAAGGACAACTTTCAGCCGGAGAGGATGAATTGGCTGACTACTTGAAAGACGAGATAGTCTCTGTCTTAGATGTCGGCGACGGAGATTTGGAACTCTCCTCGGGTCCGGGAAACGTCTGGTTGTTGGTGGGTGTCAACGGTGTCGGCAAAACAACCACCATAGGGAAGTTGGCATACAGGGAAGTATCTGCCGGGAAAAAAGTAATTTTGGCGGCCGGTGATACTTTCCGTGCGGCAGCGGCAGACCAATTGGAGCTTTGGGCCCAGCGTTCGGGAGCGGGCTTCATACGGGGAGCTTCCGGCGCCGACCCGTCTTCGGTTATCTTCGATGCCGTGCAGCACGGCGTTGCGGTAGAGGCGGACTTGGTGATAGCCGATTCCGCCGGGCGTTTACACACCAAAACAAATCTGATGGAAGAATTGAAAAAGATCCGCAGAATAGCGGATCGACCTCCCGGTAAGGTTGCCGAGGTTTTGCTGGTGATAGATGCCACAACCGGTCAGAACGGGCTGATCCAGGCGCGCCAATTTACCGAGGCCGTAGGTGTGACGGGGATAGTCTTGACCAAATTGGACGGAACTGCCAAGGGTGGTATAGTCTTGGCCATAGCGGCCGAGCTGAATCTTCCGATTAAACTTGTCGGTGTCGGTGAAGGAATAGAAGATTTGATTCCGCTTGACAAGCGGGAATTCGCCGAGACTCTGGTCGGTATCTAGGACCGTAATTTTATAACAAAGGTGTATTGATGTTTGAAAACTTAACGGATCGCTTTGATTCGATTTTAAAAAGGATCAAAAGTCGGGGACGGCTGACTGAAGAAGATATAGACGAGATATCGAGAGATATTCGCGTCGCATTATTGGAAGCCGACGTTGCCTTACCGGTTGTACAGGACTTTGTCAACAGGGTAAAAGAGCGTTGCCGGGGAGAGGAACTTTCCAAGAGTCTCACGCCAGCTCAGCAGGTTATCAAATACGTCAACGAAGAGCTGATAAATATTTTGGGCGGTTCCCAGCTCAAAATTACTTATGCACCGAAACCGCCCACGATCATCCTGCTGGCTGGTTTACAGGGTTCCGGGAAAACAACCACGGTGGCAAAGCTAGGTAGATGGTTCAAGCAGCAAGGTAGGCACCCTCTCTTGGTGGGTGCGGACTTGGCCCGTCCGGCTGCCGTTGAGCAGCTAAAAGTACTTGGCGCGGAAATAGGTGTGGCTGTATTTTCCGAACCGACAGATCCTGTCAGTGTGGCCAGAAAAGGGGTTGCCGAGGCGATCAGAGTCGGGCGTGATTTGGTCATTATCGATACAGCAGGGCGACTTAGCATAGACGAAGTGTTGATGGAAGAAGTCCGTCAGGTCTCAAAAGCCGTCAATCCACACTATACCTTCCTCGTCATCGACGCCATGACCGGTCAGGACGCGGTCAATACAGCAAAAGCTTTCCACGAAACACTGGAGCTGGACGGCATTATCCTGACAAAAGTCGACGGTGATGCCAGAGGTGGAGCGGCGCTATCTGTCAAGCAAATTGTCGGTAAGCCGATAGCATTCGTGGCCACAGGCGAACGTGTAAATGAACTTGAAACTTTTTATCCGGATCGGATGGCGAGCCGTATTCTGGGTATGGGCGATGTACTGAGTCTGATAGAAAAAGCTGAGACAGAAGTAGATCAAAACGTCAGCGCCAAAGCTTTGGAGAGGATGCGCAGCGGTCATTTCAGTTTGGATGATTTTTATGACCAGCTGCAGCAAATGAAAAAAATGGGACCTTTACAAGGTTTGGTTTCCATGCTGCCGGGTATGCCGAAAGAGGTGCGTAACGCCAATATAGACGACGCTGATATAGTCAGAATTGAAGCCATCATAACTTCTATGACGGCAGAAGAAAGGGATAACCCCCAGATTTTGAACGGTTCCAGGCGAAGTAGGATAGCAAATGGATCCGGAACTTCCGTTACCGATGTGAATAACTTACTCAAGCAATTTAATGAAATGCAAAAATTGTTTAAATCTCCCGGTTTGATGAACCAATTGATGAAATCACCTGCGATGCGTAAAAAAAAGAATAGCTCAAAAGGCAGACGGACAAAGAGATAGAATGGAATTAGGAATTTATTCAAAATTAATCGAAGATGTATAATTCTTTGTTTTAGATTAGGTTCTGGCAATTATTGAATTTAAATAATGTAGACTTGACGAAAAACAATTGATGATTTTTATTTATAAAAGTCAGTTAATTAATAAGATGTAATTATCGGGTTTACCCGGGGAAGTGAAGGAATCGACGTGGCAGTAAAACTCCGCCTGATGCGGATGGGGAAAAAGAAACAGCCGACCTATCGTATAGTTGTGGCTGATGCTCGTTCTCCGCGTGACGGAAAATTCATCGAAGTAATTGGGACGTATGCCCCAAGGAAAGACCCTGCCGAAATAATAGTCAATAACTCACAAGCGAGTGATTGGCTGTTGAAAGGTGCCCAGCCTACGGAAACGGTTAAAAAATTATTGGAACTGTCTGGAGCCTGGGAAGAATACTCCAAGGCCAGAGGTGTCGAATACAAGCCTAGCAAGCCTTTATTGGTAGCCACCAAGCCTTCTGCTGTAAAAACTCCTCCCGCTGTAGTTGAGGTTAAAGCGGATAAGGATCAGAATGTAACCGTTGATGCGGAAGACGCACCTACTTCTTCAAGTGAGACCGAGGTTGAATAATGACACAATCAAGCGATCCAAGCGCCCCTTTATTTGCAGAGCCGCAGTTTAACGAATCGTCGCTTGCAGATGAGGGTAATGACGATGTGCAGGACCCAGAGATCCCAGATGAGTTGGAAACAGCCGAAAAACTAGGAGATGACCAAATGGTTGAGGAAGAATTGCCCGAAGAAATCAGCGGATCAGAAGATGAAGTATCTGTTGCCAACCAGGCATCGGACGAAGTCGAGTCGGATGGTAACCTCATTCCCGGTGGACGCTCCAAAGAAGTGTTGGAATTTTTGGCACGTAAGCTTGTCGAAGATCCCGATGCCGTTGAAGTAGACATCGAGCCTGCTAAATCAGGTGCAAAGCTGCTACTCAAAGTGGCTCCCGATGACATGGGTCGCATGATAGGCCGTAAAGGACGCGTGATTCAAGCCGTTAGGGTGGTTGTGAGAGCCGCCGCAGCCCGCGACAAGACAGATGCTACTGTCGAAATCGTAGACTGATCAACTTCTGACTCCGGTTTCTGTGTCTTCGACATTCGATGACGATCTTCTTGAGGTCGGTGTCATAATAAAGCCACACGGTGTCAAAGGATATGTTGTGGTACTTCCTATTACAAACGTCATGGAGAGGTTTGTAATAGGAAGTACTTTTTTTACCGAGCAAGGTGAAAAAGAAAGAAGAGAACTGCTGGTAGAGCAGGTGGCCGAATACAAGAACGGTTTCCTGATCAAATTCCAGGGTTACGAAGACATGTCTGCTGCCGAAACGCTGAGAAATATCAAACTTCTGGCCAAGCCCCTCGATATTGAAGACAGCGAAGCGTTGTTTGTTCACCGTTTGGTCGGCCTAAATGTCGTTGATCAAGATGGGATACAAAGGGGTACGGTTGAGTACGTGCAAGCTAACCCAGCCAGTGATCTATTGGTTTTGGAAACCGGAGGGATGATACCTCTTGTTTTTGTTGAGTCGGTAACGGATCAAGATATTTTTGTACGAATTCCCGAAGGGCTTTTAGAGTAGCAAATTCCGGCCGGAGTCATTTGAATCTCCGATACTCAGATTGAATAGTCGGAAGTCAAATGCTGAGATCAACATGATTTTGATGTATTGGACCGTTAGAGCGGCCCGCCATGAGATCTCTTGAAGATTTCTCATGTCCAATATTCCAAGCCGGGCTTGTTTCGATAATCTAATCCAACGGTGCTAAGGTTGAATTGATAATATGGACGATACTGTGATTTCGAAAAGCAGCCTTCCTTTTCGTATAGATGTTTTTACGATATTTCCCCCCATGATCGAACAGTACGTTTCGCAGAGTATTTTGGGTAGGGCCAAAGAATCCGGTGCTTTGGAAGTCGTAGCTCATGACATCCGCTCATTTTCCACCGATAAACACCGCTCTGTAGACGACACTCCTTTTGGAGGTGGCGCCGGAATGATATTGGCGCCGGAACCTGTTTTTAGGGCTGTGGAATCCACGGATATCATCCGCCCACTTTTTTTACTTTCACCTGGCGGAAAGTGCTTCAACCAGGAAATGGCCAAAGATTTCTCACGATTGACAGACCAAGCGGGTCGCAGAGGGTTTTCTCTGTTGTGCGGGAGATATGAAGGCGTTGATGACAGGATAAGAGAGCACCTGATAGACGATGAGATCTCTATAGGCGATTATGTCTTAGCTGGAGGGGAATTGGCGGCT
>JAJZMK010000061.1 GCA_021798275.1 Actinomycetes bacterium
CGGCTTGCCCTCAATCGTGGTGGCACTGAACAAGTCCGATATGGTTGACGACGAAGAGTTGTTGGACCTCGTGGAGCTGGAAGTTCGTGAACTTCTAAACGAATACGAGTTCCCGGGTGACGACACCCCGATCGTGCGCATCAGTGCATTGAAGGCTCTTGAAGGTGACCAAGCGGCAGCCGATCAAATAGTTAAATTGATGGACGCCGTCGACGATTTTGTCAAAGAGCCACAGCGTGACATCGACAAACCATTCTTGATGTCGGTGGAAGACGTAATGACCATCACAGGTCGAGGCACTGTGGTAACCGGACGTATCGAGCAGGGACAACTGAAAGTCGGAGACGAAGTCGAGATAGTCGGTCTTCGTCCGACCCAGAAAACCGTCGTTACCGGAATCGAAATGTTCCGTAAGCTGCTTGACTCCGGCCAGGCCGGTGACAACGTCGGTATCTTGCTTCGTGGTGTGAAAAAGGAAGATGTTGAGAGAGGCCAGGTAATCTGTAAGCCGGGTTCAATCACTCCTCACACCAACTTCGAGGCCAGCGTTTACGTCCTGAAGAAGGAAGAAGGTGGACGTCACAAGCCATTCTTCTCCAACTACCGTCCGCAGTTCTACTTCAGAACCACAGACGTAACCGGTACCATCGAATTGCCCTCAGGCACCGAGATGGTAATGCCTGGTGACAACACCGCTATGACCGTCGAACTGGGCAAACCAATTGCCATGGACGAAGGCCTGAGGTTCGCCATCAGAGAAGGCGGCCGTACAGTCGGCGCCGGTTTCGTTACCAAGATTATAAAGTAGAGGACAACCGACATGGCAGAAGGCTCACGCCAGCGAATCAGAATTCGCCTTAAAGCATACGATCACGAAATTGTGGATCAGTCGACAAAAAAGATAGTAGAGACTGTCTTGAGGACGCAGGCCAAAGTAAAAGGCCCCGTACCTCTTCCGACGGAGAAACACCGTTACACGGTTATTCGTTCTCCACATAAGCACAAAGACAGCCGCGAACACTTTGAGATGAGGATACACAAGCGTCTTTTGGATATAGTTGATCATACGGCTAAGACGGTCGATTCTCTGCAAAGGCTTGATTTACCGGCCGGGGTAGATATCGAAATTAAAATTCAATCTGCCTAAAAGAGCCAGAAAGCAGTAAGCTTATTTATAATCGCCCGGTCGGAGATATCTTTCTCCTCCGGGCGATTATCGGTAAAGAAACCTTTGCCTAAATGCTCAAAGGTTTGGGATGCAAACTTTTTAGATAATATATCATTATCTAAGCACAAGGCTTTTTTTATGCTATAGTGGCTAACTTGTAAGTGTTAGCTTTGAAAGCTTTCAAATCGACGTCCGGGCGTGCCCAGTGATGGGGACCACTCGGCGAAGAATGTAAGCGCTCCGCGCGGGTTTCCCGGCGGAGCTTGCTTGTGCCGGGTAAAAGATATGCCGGCGCTTGCAGATGACAATGCGGGCAAACTGCGTGCATTGTAACAATTTGGCCGCTTTGATACGGTCATTTTGATACGGCGGCTGTGGAGCCGTCGAATTTAGAGTTTGAATAATAGCGGAAGGCGAGCAAAGAGCTATGGCTACGAAGACGATCGTAGGCGAAAAGGTGGGCATGACCCAGATTTTCGACTCCGAAAATCGAGTTGTACCGGTAACGGTGCTAAAAGTGTCGCCTGTGCGGGTAGTACAGGTTAAGACTTTAGAAAAAGAAGGTTACGAAGCTCTCCAGGTGACATACGGCGTTAAGCGTATTTCTAAGCTTTCAAAGCCCGAGGCCGGTCACTTTACGAGTCACGGTGTTGACCCGGGTAAGCGACTGATCGAATTGAGGATGGACGACGTTTCTTCCTACGAGGTTGGTCAAGAGATCGATGCCGGTATCATCTCCAAAGGGGAGAGAGTAGACGTTACCGCCGTCAGCAAAGGAAAAGGCTTTGCCGGAGGAATGAAGCGCCATAATTTCAAAGGGCAAGGCGCTGCCCACGGTAACCACAAAAAACACAGGGCACCCGGTTCCATAGGCGCTTGCGCTACCCCGGCCAGGGTATTCAAAGGAACCAAAATGGCCGGGCACATGGGTCACCAGCAGGTTACCACGATGAATCTTGAAGTTGTGGAATCAGATACCGAGAAAGAACTGATTTTGCTGAAAGGCTCGGTTCCGGGACCTCGCGGCGCTTTCGTGACAATCAGACAGAGTATCAAAGGTGGTGTAGCAAAATGACCGCTTCCGCAACTGCCTTGAAAAAGGAAACTCAATTTTTAGACACCGTTACGGTTGACTACAAGAATATGGCAGGGGACGTCATAGGCAGCGTTAAGCTGGCCAAAGAGGTTTTTTCTCTTCCTCCCAACATAGCGCTTTTGCATCAAGTCGTAACCGCCCACCTGGCATCTAGAAGGAGTGGTACCCAAAGTACCAAAACCCGCTCGGAAGTAAAAGGAGGCTCTGCCAAGCCTTTTCGGCAAAAAGGTACCGGTAACGCCCGTCAGGGTACCATCCGAGCTCCCCACTATGTAGGTGGTGGTATAGCACTCGGGCCAAAGCCCCGTAGCTATGACATGAAAACCCCCAAGAAGATGATCAAACAGGCTCTCTTTATAGCCCTTTCCGATCGGGCCGCTTCTGACAGAGTGATCGTCATCGACGAATGGAAATTTGCCGTTCCCAAAACAAAAGACGCACTGGGTGCACTTGATAACTTGGGAGCCGATGGGAAAATACTTCTCGTTATCACCCGTGACGCAGACACCGTGGTACGTTCATTTGCCAACTTGGCGAACGTGGTGGCCATCCCGAGAGACCAATTGACCGCTTACGATGTCTTGGGTTGTGACTATGTCATATTCACAAAAGACACTTTGGCCGGTGATTGTGAAATCACGGAGACACCGGTAGCCAAAAAAGCGACCACTTCCAAGACTGCAGCCGCCAAGAAACCAAGGGCGACTAAAGCCGCCGCCAAGGTTGAGGCAGATGAAGATGTCGAAGATATAAAGGATGACTCAGCAGAAGAAGTAACTTTTGATGCCGAAGACCTTACGCAATCAGCAGACGAGGATAAATGATATGCAAATCGCCAAGAATGTACTACTAAAGCCGATCATCTCCGAAAAGACATACAAGATGATGGACGAGGGCGCCTACGTATTCGTAGTCGACCCGCGAGCTTCCAAAGTTGAGATCAAAGATTCCGTTGAAACGGCTTTTCAGGTTCGGGTGCGAAGTGTCAATACTTTGAACCGGAAAGGAAAGCGCAAAAGGAACAAGCGAACTCCTACTTTTGGCCAGCGTTCTTCAACCAAGAGGGCAATCGTCCGTTTGGTCGGAGAAGACCGTATAGAACTGTTTGAAACCTGATAGAGAACTAAGGAAATTACATTGGCAATACGTACAAGAAAACCAACCAGTGCCGGTAGGAGATTCCAGACCTCGTCTGACTTCAGCGAGATTACCAAGACGAAGCCGGAAAAGACTTTGCTGGTTTCTCTGCCTCCTTCCGGTGGACGTAACAACTACGGCAGAAAGACCGCCAGACACAAAGGTGGCGGGCACAAGCGTCAGTATCGAATAATTGATTTTTGGCGGGACAAAGACGGCGTCAAAGCCAAAGTGGCCGCGGTCGAATACGACCCCAACCGCAATGCCCGTATTCTGCTTCTGCACTACTTCGACGGTGAAAAGCGCTATATTTTGGCACCGGAGAAAGTCGCGGTTGGAGATATCTTGGAATCAGGCGAGAAAGCCGATATCAGGCCGGGTAACGCTCTGCCGTTACGCTACATACCGGTCGGTTCCGTGATTCACAACGTGGAACTGAAACCCGGCGGCGGCGGAAAAATCGCCCGTGGTGCCGGCATGAGCGTACAACTCGTTGCCAAGGATGGCCCTTATGCGACTTTGAGGTTGCCTTCGACGGAAATGAGAAGGGTTCCCCTTGACTGCAAGGCCACTTTGGGAGTTATCGGTAACGCCGAAGTGGAGTTGATCTCCATCGGTAAAGCCGGTCGTAACAGATGGAAAGGTGTACGTCCGCAAACGCGAGGCGTGGCCATGAACCCTGTCGATCACCCACTCGGTGGTGGTGAAGGTAAGACCTCCGGAGGCCGTCACCCGGTATCTCCTTGGGGTAAGCCTGAAGGCAGGACACGCGCCAGGCGCAAAGCATCGGATGCAATGATTGTTCGTCGTCGCCGTACACGCGGCGCGAGACGATAGGCGGGGAGGGTATTATGCCGCGTAGTTTGAAAAAAGGACCTTTTGTCGATGGTCATCTGCTGAGAAAAGTGGATGTGCTGAACAACGCCAACGAAAAGAAAGTTATCAAGACTTGGTCAAGGCGTTCGACAATCATTCCCGATATGGTCGGTCACACGATTGCCGTTCATGACGGAAGAAAACACGTTCCGGTTTACATAACCGAATCGATGGTCGGACATAAATTGGGAGAATTTGCCCCCACCAGGACCTTTAAGTATCATGCCGGACAGGAAAGACAAGGAAGGCGTTAGATGGGTAAAAAGACCAATGAACTCCCCGGTACAAGAGCTTTTCTCAGGTCTTGTCGTATGTCCAGCTATAAGGTGCGCGAAGTACTGGATCTGATCAGGGGTAAAAGCCTGCGCCAGGCTTTGGACATCTTGGATCACTTAGACAGGCAAGCGGCTGTTGTGGTTGCCAAACTGGTTCGTTCCGCTGCCGCCAATGCTGAACATAACGATATGCAAGATCCGGACGAACTTTACGTAGCCACTTGCTTTGCCGACGAAGCCGACACTTTGAAAAGATGGCGTCCGAGGGCAAGGGGTAGGGCTACGCGTATTCGTAAGCGCGGTTCGCACATTACGGTGATCCTAGCTCGAATGTCTCCGGCCGATATTTCCCGCATGCGGGCTAAGGAAGCCGCTCAGGCAGCCGATATGCGAGCAAGACGTGTGGCCGGGGCCAAGAAAGCTCAAGGATCTGAGACCAAAGAAGCCGCTCTGATCGCTACAGCCAAAGATTCGGTTGATCAGGTCAATGAAACCGTAGATTTTACCGAGAGCGAAGTATCCGACGTAACCGCAAGCGACGTTTCTTTGGAAGAGACATCCCAAGAAGGAGATGTTCTCGAAGAAGACGTTGTTACAGAAAGCGAGACCTCGGAGCAAACCGCTTCCGGGGACGAGGAAGATAAGGCCGATGAAGCAGATGCCAAGGAAGAGGAGAACTGATGGGTCAGAAAGTTAACCCATACGGATTTCGTCTCGGTATTACCACGGACTGGAAGTCCAAGTGGTTTGCCGATCGCGATTACCAGGATTCCCTGATAGAGGATATCAAGATCCGTAATTACCTAAATTCTCAGTTGGAAGCCGCTGCCGTAAGCCGTATTGAGGTCGAAAGGACACGAGACAGGCTGAGGATTGACGTCCACACTGCTCGCCCCGGTATAGTTATCGGCCGTAGAGGCCAAGAGGCGGACAGACTGCGTAAATATTTGGCTCAGCTGACCAAAAACGCCAACGTCCAGCTCAATATCCAAGAGATCAAACAGCCTGAATTGGATGCCGCTCTGATCGCCCAAGGTATTGCCGACCAACTCGGTAAGCGTATCAGTTTCAGACGTGCCATGAAAAGAGCTATGCAGTCCGTACAGAAAGCAGGTGCTCAAGGGGTCAGAATCCAATGCTCTGGGCGACTCGGAGGAGCGGAAATGGCTCGGAAAGAGTCTTATCGCGAGGGCCGGGTTCCTTTGCATACCTTGCGTGCCGATATAGATTACGGTTTCAGGGAGGCCAGGACCACCACCGGTCGCGTTGGGGTTAAAGTATGGATTTACAAGGGAGATATTGTCCCCTATAAGATTCAAGAGGAAGACCGCCGTCAGCCGGAAGCCGCTCAGTCCTTTTCCGCATCTCCGGATGGCCCCCGCCCAAGAAAGATCATTTCCGCAGGCGGCGGACGCAGGAAAGCCAATGTCATATCAGAGGGAGAGAACCCTCTTGCGGCCGCTGAGCTCGATGAAAATTCTATCACTACGACCTTTGATCTAGCCCCAGCAACGCCTGAAGTCAAAGAGGAGACGCCGGCTCCCGTAGTCGTCGAAGATAAATTTGAACAATTGTTGGCAGAAGAAGAAGAAATTGAGCGGAAAACTCGTGACCAACATCATGATGTGCCTCATTTCCGTAAGGAGAATGACTAGTTATGTTAATGCCAAGGAAAGTAAAACACCGTAAGCAACAGCGCGGACGGATGAGCGGCTTGACCAAAGGTGGCGAGAGTATTGATTTTGGCGAGTACGCCATACAAGCTCTGGCTCCGGCTTGGCTGACCGCCAGACAGATTGAAGCCGCACGTATCGCCATGACGCGCCATATCCGTCGTGGAGGAAAAGTCTGGATTAGAGTTTTCCCAGATAAGCCCGTTACCAAGAAACCGGCGGAAACCAGAATGGGATCGGGTAAAGGTAACCCCGAGTTGTGGGTGGCTGTTGTCAAGCCAGGACGGATCTTGTTTGAACTGGCCGGAGTTGACGAACAACTGGCCAAAGCCGCAATGGAGCGTGCCATTCAGAAGTTGCCTATGAAAGCCCGCTTTATCGTGAGACAAAGCGCAAGTGAGGAAAAGGTGAGTTTGTAATGGTTGCTGTACGTGAAATGCGACAACTGGGCGATGCGGAATTGTTGCAGGAATTGGACGACTCGCGTCGGGAACTTTTCAACCTGCGTTTTCAATTGGCCACGGGTCGTTTGGATAACGTCTCCCGGATAAGCCAGGTAAAGCGCGAAATAGCCCGTATTATGACTCTTTTCAGTGAAAGAGAGTTAGGTATAGATAGAGAACTTGCCGACAAGAAGTCACTTGAGCGCGAAGAGAAGGCTATCGCCCGTTCGGCTGAAGAGCCGAGACGTAAAAGGGTACGTCAGAAGAAAGATGATGAACTAAATGAAAGCGAAGACTCCGAGTTCGTGGGGCTTTCTGACAGTGAATCGGCCTTTGAAGAAGATGAAGCATAAGAGGGTATGTCATGGTAAATGAAATAACAGAAAATAAAGGCGCTTCTCAGGCAGAAGATGACTCTTCGGTAGCCAGAATCAACCGTCGTAAGATACGTGAGGGGACAGTCGTTTCCAATTCCATGGAAAAGACCTTAGTGGTTGCCGTTGTCGACCGTGTCCGTCACCGTAAATATGCCAAGACGGTCATTAGGACAAAGCGTATCTACGTCCACGATTTGGACGGTGGAGCCGGCGTCGGTGACCGTGTCAAGGTTCAGGAGACCAGGCCGCTTTCCAAATTAAAAAGATGGCGTTTGATCGAGATTTTGGAGAAGGCCAGATGATTCAGCAGGAGTCCCGCTTAAGGGTCGCCGATAACTCCGGTGCCCGTGAAGTTTTGTGTATTAAAGTACTTGGCGGCTCCAGAAGGCGCTATGCCAGGATAGGAGACGTATTTATCGCTACCGTCAAAGATGCCACACCCGGTGGTAACGTCAAAAAAGGTGACGTTGTCCGCTGTGTTGTGGTGCGCGCCAAGAAAGAAGTCAGGCGCCCCGACGGCAGCTATATACGCTTTGATGAAAACGCCGCCGTTTTGATCAATGACCAATTACAGCCGAGGGGAACAAGAATTTTTGGCCCCGTCGGAAGAGAGCTGAGAGATAAAAAGTTTATGCGTATTATCTCCCTGGCCCCGGAGGTGATCTGATGAAGATTAGAAAAGGTGATCATGTCGAAGTGTTGGCCGGTAAAGAAAGAGGTAAGCGCGGAGACGTAATCCGTGTCATTCCCACCGACCAAAGCGTTATCGTAGCCGGTGTCAACGTTGCCAAGAAACATCAAAAAGCGACGTCGGCCACCACTCAGGCCGGGATCATAGACAAAGATATGCCGATGGCAATTTCCAATGTAGCGCTTATTTGTCCGAAAGACGGGCCGACCAGAGTCGGCTTTGCCCTTGACAAAAAAGGCGAAAAATATCGTATATGTAGAAAGTGCGGTGGCAAATTATGAGTGTCAGAAATCCCTCCGCTGCCAGAACCAATCAGCAGGTCACTCCGGTGACTCCCCTGGCAGGCAAGGCTATGGGTTCTGCCAAAGAGAAGCCGAGGCTGAAATCTTTTTACGAAAAAGAGGTCATAGCCAAACTGAAAGATTCTTTTGGCTTGGAAAACGTTATGCAGGTTCCCAGATTTGAAAAAATAGTCCTTAACTGTGGAGTGGGAAGGGCTACCCAGCAAGCTTCTCTTTTAGACGGTGCCGTGCGTGATCTGACCTTGATAACGGGGCAAAAGCCCGTTGTCACTAGAGCCAGAAAATCCGTCGCCGGTTTTAAATTGCGTGAAGGCAACGCCATCGGTGCAATGGTGACATTGCGCGGTGACCGAATGTGGGAATTCTTGGATCGCTTGATTTCACTTGCCATCCCCAGGATAAGAGACTTTCGAGGACTTCCGTCCAAGTCCTTTGATGGGCACGGGAATTATACTTTCGGTGTTTCCGAACAGCTGATCTTTCCTGAAATAGATTATGACAAGATTGACGCTACAAGAGGAATGGACATAACAATAGTTACAACAGCACAGACAGATGCCGAAGGCAGGGCCTTACTTTCTGCTTTTGGTTTTCCATTTCGAAGGGAAGGGCAATAAAAGATGGCAAAAAAAGCACTTGTCCAAAAGCAAATGCGCAAGCCTAAATACAAGGTAAGGGCTTATACGCGCTGCCGTAGGTGCGGCCGTCCGAAAGCGGTATTTCGTAAATTTGGTTTATGCAGGATTTGTCTGCGTGAATTAGTACATGCGGGCGAAGTCCCCGGTGTCAACAAGGCGAGCTGGTAGGAGGATTTACCGATGACTATGAGTGACCCTATAGCTGATATGTTGACCCGTATCAGGAATGCCAATAATGCCATGCACGATACGGTTTCTATGCCGGCGTCCAAGTTGAAATTGGCTTTGGCAGAGATTTTGAAAAAAGAGGGCTATATAGCTTCCTGTGAAGTGAAGAACAGCCCGCAGAGACCCGACGACGTCTTGGAGATCGGTCTCAAATACACAGCGGAGAGAAAGCGGGCAATCGAAGGATTGAAGCGTGTTTCCACCCCGGGTCTTAGGGTGTACGCCCGCAGCGAGTCTTTGCCGCGCGTTCTCGGAGGCCTCGGAGTAGCCGTCGTCTCTACCAGCCGCGGACTGCTGACAGATAAAGAAGCCAGAAAGCTGAAAGTCGGCGGCGAGGTTCTTTGCTATGTGTGGTAATTATGCTTTGCATAAAGAGCGGGGAAACGTCACCTGTCTTTGGACACCGACTTTTGTTTCCCCCGCATGCTTTATGAAATTTGGTTTTTTTGAATTGACAAGAAGGAGGGCTGTCTAGATGTCGCGTATCGGTCGCGTGCCTATAGCGGTTCCAAGCGGAGTTGATATAAAAATAGAAAACGATAAGGTCATAGTCAAAGGCCCCAAAGGTCAGCTGGAGCGGGAGATTCCCTCTCAGGTTACTTTGGAAACGGCTGACAATGAGCTGAAAGTAACCCGTATCGACGACACCCGTAAATCAAAGTCGTTGCACGGTTTGTTTCGTACTCTGATTTCCAATATGGTTACCGGTGTGACCACCGGCTTTACCAAAGAATTGGAAATAATAGGTGTAGGTTATAGGGCGACTTTGAAAGATCCGACTCATTTGGAATTGGCTCTCGGTTTTAGTCACCCCGTTCTGATACCGGCACCAAACGGTATTACTTTTGCAGTTCCGGTTCCCACCAGAATCAATATCAGTGGTATTGACAAAGAAATGGTCGGACAGGTGGCGGCTGACATCAGAAAGATCCGTAAGCCGGAGCCATATAAAGGAAAAGGCATCCGTTACGTCGGAGAGGTCGTATTGCGCAAAGCAGGGAAGGCTGGCAAGTAGTGCAAGCAATTAAGGTTCACGAATTAAAGATCAGGAGACACCGTCGGATTCGTAAGAAGATTGCCGGTGACAAGTCCCGTCCAAGAATGGCCGTATTTCGCTCCAATAAGCATATATCGGTACAGCTTATCGACGACTTAACGGGGACCACACTGGTGGCTGCTTCGACGTATGAAAAAGGCCTCAACCTGAAAAGTACGGGCGATATAACCGCCGCTCAAACAGTGGGTAAACTGATTGCGCAGCGCGCTGTTGAAAAAGGTATCACCAAAGCCGTCTTTGACCGCGGAGGCAACAGATACCATGGCCGGGTGGCCGCCGTGGCCGCATCAGCCAGAGAAAACGGATTGGAGCTATAGTGGCCGAGACTCAGTATGAAGAGAGGACCATCTCAGTTAACAGAGTGGCTAAGGTCGTAAAAGGTGGACGTAGGTTTTCCTTTACGGCTCTGATGGTAATAGGCGACGGCAATGGTAAAGTCGGCCTAGGTTACGGCAAAGCCAAAGAAGCCGGCCTGGCCGTTCAAAAAGGTATCGAGGAAGCCAAGAAGAATCTTTTTGACGTACCTTTGGCCGGTTCCACCATTACCCACCAAGTGCTTGGTAAAGCGGGTGCCGGTAGGATCATTATGAAGCCGGCAGCGCCGGGAACCGGTGTTATCGCCGGTGGTGCCGCACGCGCCATTTTAGAGATGGCCGGTGTCCACGATATCGTGGCTAAATCCCTCGGTACTTCCAATTCCATCAATGTCGCTCATGCCACGGTGGCAGCGCTTAAACTTCTTCGCCGCCCGGACGAGGTGGCAAAGTTGAGAGATAAATATGAAGACGAAGTATCTCCCAAAGGACTCTTGGAGGCTTTTAGGGAAACGCAGAAGTTGAAAAGAATTGCCCAAGGCGATTAGGTAAAAAATGACAAAAGGAACAACTGCCGTGAGCCAAGCCAAATCTGCTAATAAAAAAGAAGGCTTTATCAAGGTCACTCAAATCAAATCGCGGATAGGAACCAAGCCTTTGCATAGAGGTACCCTTGAAGCGTTGGGACTTAGACGTATAGGGAGAATCAATTACTTTGTTAACTCAAAAGAGGTAACCGGTATGATCTCCAGAGTTTCTCATTTGGTCTCGGTTGATTATCTTGACAAAGAACAGTTAGCCAAAGAGGATCACAAGAAAGTCGCTAAATTTTTAGCACCGACCACTAAAACAGGGGAATCAAAGAAATGATTAAACTGCACGATCTCGCCCCGGTAGCGGGCACCAATAGGCCCAAGAGACGTGTTGGGCGCGGTACAGGCGGTAAAGGCGGTAAGACTGCCGGTCGCGGTACTAAAGGACAATTGGCCAGAAATAAAGTCAAAGCCGGTTTTGAAGGAGGACAGCTTCCTCTGACACAAAGGCTTCCCAAGTTGCGCGGTTTTGCCAACCCGTTCAGGGTAGAGTACAACGTCGTAAATTTAGACGTCCTGACCCAATTGATTGAAAAGCTGACTCTTGAAACTGGAGCAAAAGATATAGAAGTAACTCCGGAAGTTTTGCGCAATGCCGGAATAGTCCATCATAAAGGACTAATCAAGGTTCTTGGGCGGGGAGAATTTAATAAAAAAGCCACTATTCACGCGCATGGATTTTCAAAGTCGGCTCAGTCCGCTATTTTGGCCGCCGGAGGACAAACCGTAGTGGTACCTTTGCCTTTTGGAGACAGAAGACCGCCGGTCAAAGGAAACGCTTTAGCTAACAGGTAAAGAATACGGCTATTTATGCATTCAGAATGTGTATTTAGCCGTTTCCGTACTTATCAATAAATAAAAAATTGTTTTGTAAAAACAGAAAATAAAGTCGTTATAGAAATATATACTGAGACCAAGACTATATTGCTATCGACAACGATATCTTTAGTAATAATCGGATACTTAGTTTTAGCAATTGACGCCCCCGAGCGGAAATTAAAATGTTAGAGTTGGCCAACGGATATGAGAGTGAGGAGGCGGCGTGCTCTCTAGCTTGAGAAACATGTTGAAGGTCGCCGACCTTCGCAATAAAATACTATTCACTTTACTGATTATTGCGGTTTACCAATTGGGAGCCAATATTCCCGTTCCCGGTGTGGATTACGCAAGAATCGCCTTGATTTCGAAAAGCGCTTCCGGGACTGGTCTGGCCGGTTTCCTCGACCTTTTCTCCGGAGGAGCGTTGGCAAGGGCTGCCATACTGGGTCTCGGTATCATGCCTTATATTACCTCTTCAATTATTATTCAGCTACTTCAAACCGTAATACCGAAGTTTGCCGAATGGAGAGATCAGGGAGCCGTAGGTCAGCGTAAATTGACGCAGGCAACCCGTTATTTGACCATTGCTTTGGCTCTGATGCAATCTTCAGGAATAGTTTTCTTACTGCACTCCGGCCAGCTACTTTCCGGTTCAGCCAGTTCTTCAGCTGACTTAATTCCCGATTTCACGGCACCCCACATCCTGTTTATTATTCTTATGTTTACGGCAGGAACGGCTTTTGTCATGTGGCTGGGTGAGTTGATAACGCAACGTGGCATCGGGCAGGGAATGTCGCTCATTATTTTTGCCAATGTTGTGGCTACCATTCCCTATGACATCTCAGTGATAAAAGCTCAGAAAGGGATTTCGGGCCTTGTTATCATAGGTATTGTCTGTGTGCTGATCTTGGTAGCTATTGTCTTTGTCGAGCTGGGACAGAGACGTATACCGGTTACGTTTGCCAAGCGTGTTCAGGGAAGAAGGATGTATGGCGGACAGAGTACGTACATACCCCTAAAAGTCAACCAAGCCGGTGTTATCCCGGTTATTTTTGCCAGTTCCATCCTGTATATACCGGTACTAATTTCTACGGTCTTGCCGTGGCAGGGACTTCGTAACTGGGTACAAGCTAATTTGTATACGCCGACCTCCGCTATGTATCTGGCTCTTTATGGGTTGTTTATCGTAGTATTTACATTTTTCTATGTACAAGTTAGTTTCGATCCTTTCCAACAAGCCGATACCTTGCGTAAACAAGGAGGCTATATTCCCGGTATCCGTCCCGGTCCTCCCACCGAGAGCTATCTTTCACATATCCTAAACAGGATCACTTTGCCCGGTGCGGTATTTCTTGCCGCTGTGGCATTGATACCATCTCTCTTTCTTGCGGCGTGGAATATCATTTCAATTCCATTCTTTGGGACAACATTGCTTATCGCCGTCGGTGTAGGTTTGGAAACCATCAAGCAAGTTGATAGCCAATTGACTATGCGTAATTATGAGGGTTTCCTGCGTTAAGTGACCAAAGTAGTTAGGTTAGTTGTCCTTGGGAAGCAGGGTGCCGGTAAAGGCACCCAATGCATAAGGCTCTCACGTCACTACGTGATTGAGCATATAGCTACCGGTGATATGCTCCGGGCGGCTGTCAAAATAGGTACGGAAGTCGGGCGTGAAGCAGCCGAGTATATGGAAAAAGGCGAACTTATCCCCGACGATATTGTAATACGCCTTGTGAAAGAGCGAACTAGTACGGGGATTGCCCATGAGCGGGGATTCGTTTTGGATGGTTTTCCGCGCAATGTTCATCAAGCCGAGATGTTAAACAATATGCTTCTCCCCGACGCCCTGGATGCAGTAATCAATTTGAGAGTACCAACTAATCTTGTTTTGAAGCGTATAGCATCGCGGAGAGTTTGTGCAGATTGCGGCGCAACGTATTCAACCCTACGGCCACCGACATTGAATTGGACTTGCGATAATTGCGGTGGAGAGGTGGTTCAGCGCGAGGACGATACGGAAGCCGCCATACAGCGTCGTTTGGACCTTTACGAGTTAGAAACCAAGCCCTTGATTGCATTCTACAGACATCACCGAAAGCTTATCGAAATATCCGGAGTCGGGCAGGAAGAAGCCGTGAGTAATCGCGTAATTGCCGCTATCGATGACGTCCTTTCCGGGGTGAGCAAACCTACGCATTCCCAGACCTCATAACTGTTGTAGCCGAGAGGTACTCACTTGGCTTTCACCGGATGTAGCATATTGCCGATTTCATCCGAACCGTTTAAATGGTTACATTCTGTCCATAACTGCTTGATTAACCCAATAAGTTATTTAGTATGCTTTTATACATTTTTACGCGATTTCATGTTATTTGATAAGGTAAATAACTAAATTTTTTTTAAATGTTTTTGATATCTTTAACAAATCTGGAGCCATTTAGCCTATTAATTACATCTAATAGTAGCTATATCGACACTATTAGATGTAATTAATACTACTTATAGTTAATCTATTACTTCTATTAGTGGTGTAAAATTATCATACAAACAAAGCTATTTCATTTTCTGAAATTTTTATTATGCAGGAAGTAAAAATATTATATTTCTCTATTCTTTAATAAGCCCATGTAAAAGACATTTTTTATCCGTCAAAGTATCAATATAGATTAGGCAAAGAGTACGCTACTGCTAATTAATGTAGACAAAAAGTTTTAAATAATTATTTAAAACTTTTATCAATTCTCTTCGACTATTTTGCTTGATTGACAAATATAAAAGTATTTGGCAATATGAAGTATCACAACACTTTGGGTATGTCTTATTCCTATCGGGAGTATGGCATTTTTAGGATTAGTTTCTCCTAAGGTACTTAGTGCACCCCCTTGGTTTTGTTGCTATTTGAATACATATTTTATACTAACGACTGATCGGAGTTCGTATGGTGCAAGCAATCAAGCAAGCAAGCAGTACTGGTAAATCGCTGTTATATAAGGTAAGGAAGGCTATGTCAAGGACGACAAGAGTTCTCCTCGCTTTTTTGGCAATATCGTCCGTGACTCTACTGGCCACGGTCATTACTTCTTCGGTGGCTTCCGCTCTCGGGCCAATTGCCGCTTCGCCAAATCCAGGCCCCAATCCATTTTCTTATAATGAGTTCATAGACGGCAATTCGTACAGGGCCAATGTTGATAGCCGGGGTGCAGTGGCAGTCGGCGGCAACCTTACGATTACATCAAGCTTTGCCGTGGCTGACGGACCTAATATCTCCTATACCTGTGCCGATGACACTTTGGTAGTCGGTGGCAGCATAGAGCCCGCTGCTACATCGGCTGAGCTTTCAATGGGACAAGGAACAGCACTATACGGCGGCACCGCAAATGGGGTATCGATATATTCAAACTCCACTCCTCAATGTAACCCACCGTCGGTAAAAGGAACTACAAACTTTACACCGGCTTGGACCGCAGCCGTGAACGATTCTTCTACATGGGCAGCTACTGCAGCGAACGGAACAGCCAGCATCGCCGCTTCACAGCTCACATTGAAGGGGACTTCGACAACAACTAATTACTTCACCATCACTGCAGCCGAATTAGAAGGTGCCGGTACGGTCAACATAGAAGTGCCATCCGGTTCCACGACGATCATCAACGTAACCGGTACAACGTATACAAACTCGGTAACAAACATACATTTCAACGGCGTAGATGCAACCGATGCTAATGACGAAGCTACATTATGGAACTTTCCGACGGCAACAAGTCTTTCTTTTGAAAACGGGGTTCAATGGGAAGGAGCTATTCTTGCTCCGGATGCGGTAGTCCAATTCAACAACGGCAAAGTTGACGGTAACCTGATTGCCGCACAACTTGGTACATCGACAAACCCTGCAAATGTTGAGACTCACGAGAGATATTTCGTCCCACCGCCAATGGTTCCTCCGACAACCACGACAACACTTCCTCCGACAACCACGACAACACTTCCTCCGACAACCACGTCAACCACGACAACACTTCCTCCGACAACCACGACAACACTTCCTCCGACAACCACGTCAACCACGCCACCCACAACAAC
>JAJZMK010000055.1 GCA_021798275.1 Actinomycetes bacterium
TCCTTGTAACTCCCATTTTGACATCCTTTCATCTAACAATCATAGATTGTTGTTAGCTTGGTCGGTGTCTACTTAAACTGGGGAGGCTCATAGTGCAGTTATCGGCGAACAGCTTATCTGTAGAGGTGCTACGCTCGCCAGCACGAATGGTCCAGCCTTGATGATGGACGAGGTGAAGGTAAAAGGAAGCGTCTTTCTCAACGATAGATTCAGTGCAAAGGGCGAGGTTCGACTCCATAGTGCAGTTATCGGCGGACAGCTTATCTGTAGCGATGCCGCATTCGCCAATGAAAATGGTTTGGCCTTGGTTATGGATGAGGCAGAGGTAAAAGGCCGCGTCTTTCTTAACGATAGATTCAGTGTCAAGGGCGAGATTCGCCTGATTGGCGCAGTGATCAGCGGACAGCGTGTCTGTAGCGATAGCGCATTCGCCAATAAAGATGGCAAGGCCTTGGTTATGGATGAGGCAGAGGTAAAAAGAAGTCTTTTTCTTAACATAGATTCTGTGTAAAAGTCGAGTCAAAGACCTCCACAAGGTTTTTGGAGGGGTTGGCATTAAGATATTTCCATCTTAGGTTAAATGGAACTAAATTGGAATTACTCACGAAACTCAGACACGGTGCTCCTTAATATAACAACAGATTCTGAGTCGCTAAAGGAGGAAGCCCGTCTTCGTAAAAGAATACGGGAATTGGAAGAAGAAATAGATATTTTGAAACGATTTACCAAGTACCTGAGTAAAGGACTCCAAAAAATGACTCTTTTTTCAAAAGAACATTCGATTACAATTGCAATCGAATAAAACAGCTTGAAAAGCGGGTAATAACGTTAGAGACCGGTCAGGAAATTACCCGGCGTCTGGCAAACTTTGACTACAACGGTTCCAAAAGGGATGAGTATCTATAAGTTTGTCAAATTTCAATCTCAAAACTTTACAGTAAGAACGCTTTGTAAAGTTGTGAAGATATCACGTTCTTCCTATTACGCATGGTTGACAGCTCAAAATAACCACGTAACTACATGTATAGATGAGGCAGTATTAGCCAATGTGATCTTTGATATCCATAAAGGTTCAAAATGTCGCTATGGAGCTCCAAGGATACATGCGACACTAAAAAAACAGGGAATACCCATTAATAAAAAGAAACTAGTGAGATTGATGAAAGAGCTCTCTATCTCCGGTAAATGCGGACGTAAAAAGATTCGTACAACTTTACGTGACCATAGTGCTCCTTTAGCTAAAGACATGGTACAAAGAGATTTCACCTCTTTACAACCAGACAAGCTATGGGTAGGAGATATCACCAATATCCCGACAAAAGAGGGCTGGTTGTTTATGTCATCTGTGCTTGATACATGTACGCGACTCATTGTCGGCTGGTCCATCACAGATCACATGAAAACTAAAATTTGTATCGATGCTTTAGCATCTGCTGCAATGACACGAGGAAAGAAAACCTTTCCCGGTACAATTTTCCATTCAGACCACGGCAGTCAATACACATCAGCAGAATTCAAACAGTATTTGAAAAAAATGAAGATTGTCCAGTCTATGGGAACGGTCGGGGATTCTTACGATAACGCTATGGCGGAGAGCTTATGGGCATCACTTAAAAGAGAGTTCGTAGACGACTCCAATTTTACCACAAAGGAAGAAGCTCGCCTGGCAGTGTTTGAATGGGTTGTTTGGTATAATAACAGCAGATCTCACAGTGCCCTTGACTATATGTCTCCACGGGAATATGAGAAGTTTTTACAGTATCAAAAGTAGCATAAATTCGTGTCCGGTTTATGGGGTTAATACCAATCCTCGGAATCTATACCCAAGAAGATCAGACATCATGATCTGCGTCACATATCTCTAAGTTATTGAGCACTCCTTATAATCTAGAGCAAGGCATACACAAAGGTGCAGTGTTAAAAGACAAGAGAGTCTTTAGCAGTACCAGAACTTGGCCTAGTGGAGAGAAATCCAGGCGCCCAAATGAAAAAAAGTCTAATCATCTTCCAGTCCCTTGGTATTAGCGCAGTCGGTTTAGGTGCTAGAAGACGGTGATGGCAAACAACTCCAACCGAGTAGATAGGTAGAAGCCTCGTCCATAAGGGCGGGAAAGTAATATATACGCAAACTCTGAGAACTGGTTAGTAGAAGCCTCGTCCATAAGGGCGGGAAAGTCCACAGGACATGTTATGAAGTGACAATGAGTTTATATTTGGGTACGTTAAAGCCAAGTATGCGATGTGTTGAGTCGCTAGTAGCAAGCCATGAGCACAGAGCACAACCACATTTTTTGATTACAGTTATATTTCATTTTTCCTTCTACTAATCGAGAAACAACAATTTCAATAAGTTCATTACAAGATTGATCATAAAATATATAGGTATTGAACAGCAATTTTATTTTAAAAAAAGCATTGATATTTATGAAATCAGCACAATGGTTATAGAAAGATTATGTTGATATATCAATTCTATTAAATACTCACTCAAAAAATTATAGTAAGCTTCAAAGTCAAATGGTTGACGAGAATGTACCTCCTGTAGTAGCCATTGTCACGACGCACAATCCGGGACCCTGGTTTGAAGACTGTCTGGTGAGTTTGGCAGAGCAAGATTATCCTGGTTTTACTGCATTGGTGGTAGACGTGGGAAGTGACGAGGATATATCCGCAAGAGTGGCTGCCGTTACTCCCAATTTTTTCGTCCTGCGAGTCAATGATGCGGTAGGATACAGCGCCGGTGTCAACAGAGGGGCAAAAGCAGTTGAGGGTGCTCCCTTCTACTTAATATGTCATGACGATGTCATTTTGGAGCCTGATGCCACCAGAAAATTGGTCGCGGAGGCCATAAGACAAAATGCCGCCATAGTAGGCCCAAAGCTGGTCACTATAGAAGACAGGCAAAGGCTTTTGCACGTTGGTCTAGATGTTGATAAGTTTGGAGCCCCAGTCAGAAGGGTAACTTTTGGCGAATTGGACCAAGCTCAATATGACGAAACACACGAAACGTTTGCCATACCTGGCGCTTGCAAACTGGTAAGAAGTGATCTTTTTGCCACTTTGAACGGCTTGGATGAAAAGATGACCATGTTCGGGGAGGACATAGATTTTTCTTGGAGAGCTCATCTGGCCGGCGCAAGAGTCATAGTGGTTCCGGAAGCGCGGGTGGCACACAGGGAAGCTACCGCCAGTAAACAAAAACCGTTACCGCAGGCTAGGTCGCTGCAATGGCGTCATGAATTTAGGTCGGTATTAAAGAATTATTCTTCGCTGAAACTTCCTTTTGTTTTGATCCAGTTTTTTATTCTATCTGCCGCCGAGGTCTTATTTTTCTTGGCAGCGGGACGCAGGCAGAGAGTAAAGCATGTCATAAGCGGGTGGCTTTGGAATCTTTCTGATTTAACCGAACTAAGGGGAGCCAGAAAAAAAGTCGCTTCTTATAGAGTAAAAAGCGATCGCGAAATAGCCCAATTCTTTACCGGTAGCGGCACGAGGGCAAAGCGATTCATAAGTGAAAGTTTAGAAAAACTCCACATACAAGCAGTGGAAGAAAGGTCTTCCATTAGGCAAAGGCTTTACGAACAAAAAGTAGGGGCCACTCTGAGGCGTCGCGACTTCATCTTGCCTCTGGCTCTGACAGTCATTATAGTTTTGTTGGGTAGCAGATCTTTTCTCGTCGGCAATTTACCTCTTTACCGCCATTGGCTACCGGCACCTTCTCCAACTTATCTCTTGTCACATTTTTTCGGGGGAGTACAAAATGCCGGAGCGCAGCCACCGGGACCAGCTTCTCCCGCTTATTTGATATTGGGTTTGATTGGACTCATATTCTTTGGGGCAACAAGCCTAGAGCTGAAAGTGATAGCCTTCGCCCTTCTGTTCATAGGGGCATACGGGGTGTCACGTCTTACGGGTAAAGTTGCCAAAGGGATTACTGGTCGTCCAGCCAGAGTGGCTGCCGCCCTTTCCTATATATTCTTGCCTCTGTATTTCAATGACGTAGCTTTTGGAAGATTTGAAGCCATCGTATGTTATGGAGCCATGCCTTTCGTTTTCCTGAAGATTTCAGATCTAATTGAAAAAAGTGTCTACGATAACAAAAGTGACGGTAACGGAAAACCTGCTTTTAAAAATGTCTTTTTTTCCGGAAGAAGCATTTTGGAATATTTCTCTTTCGGTCTCCTACTAGCCGTTGCCGCCAGTTTTGCGCCGATCATTATCCTACTTACATTTATTACGGCACTGGCCTTACTGTTTGGGATGGTACTGTTTGGTAGCTATAAGATGGGCGTGGAAATTTTTGTAAAGTCTGTTTTAGCTATTTTGGCTTGCCTGATCATTTTACTTCCCTGGTCCGTTACATTTTTCCAGTCGGGTCTCAATCTATCCGTTATTTTTACTGCTCTACCGGGAGCCGCCCAGGCACCTTCTCTTGCCGATCTCTTACGCTTTAACTTAGGGCCCATCGGATACGGATGGCTCGGCTATGCTATGGGAGCTTGTGCCTTGGTCGGATTAACAGTGGCTAAAAACCGTAGATTCGTTTTTGCATCGAGACTGCTTGTCGTAGCGATCGTGGGGTGGCTGGTCGCGTTTTGTTTCGGGAGGGGATGGCTGGGTTTGCAAGGTGGAGACCTATCGGCTTTGCTGGTCATACCGGCAGTGTCTGTGGCTGCTATGGTCGGGCTCTCTTTGGATGCCATATTGACCGATTTGGTCGGCCATAATTTCGGATGGCGTCAGATGGTAACACCCTTCTTTATCGTAGCCGCTTTCATAGCTATTTTGCCCGTCACCATAGCTTCAGGCAGCGGAAGATGGTCAATACCGGATATGGGCTATGACACCACCCTGTCTTTCTTTACCGCCATACCGCAAAAAAATAAAACGCCGGATATCTTATGGGTCGGCAATCCTACCGTCCTGCCTCTTTCTCCATGGCAGGCTGGTACTGATTTGGCCGCTGGAGTCACGGCGGGTAACTTGCCTGATATAACCAATCTGTGGCCCAGTACCGATCCGGGATTTTATAAGGCTGTTCTGACGGGCCTAATAAAAGTGGAGAACGGAGAGACTGTTAACTATGGTCAAGTATTGACCAATCACCATATAAGGTATGTGGTCGTTCTGACATCCGTAGCTCCGGTATTGGCCGGTGTGCAAAAGTCTGAAATTGTACCGATGCCGGTCGGTGTCGTAACCGGTTTGGCCAACCAGCTTGATCTGGAACAGTTGCCAAGTGAGGG
This sequence comes from Actinomycetes bacterium, assembly GCA_021798275.1. GTDB lineage: Bacteria > Actinomycetota > Acidimicrobiia > Acidimicrobiales > Bog-793 > JAJZMK01. The sequence goes on from JAJZMK010000055.1 coordinate 5,247, forward strand.
CGGAGCTTTGGTGTTTAAGACAAAAGGGCGACTTACCGGCGCCATATCTTTACCGGGTTCAACCCCAGGTTTTTTGCGGATACTGCTGCTTGTCGCGGAGTTGTTGGGTATTTGGTTTTTGTTCCTTATGATTTTTCGCAAGCGTCGTGGGGAAAAACGTGAGAGGCGTCATATGACAGTCGCTACGGCCGCTCCGGCAATGACCATAAGCTCCAGAGAGGATAAGATCCAAGGCGAGCTGGTGGCCTCACTTCTATCGAAATATAGAAAAGATACGGCTACGGATACAAAACCCGATGATCTAAAAGAGAATCCGGAAGATACGACGGGATCGGTGCAGGACGAGACTCGTTTTAGTGCTCCCGATCAAGAAACTACCAATCAAGAAACTACCAATCAAGAAACTACTGATCAACGCGACTCAGAACGTCACAACCGGGAACAAAACGAATCCGACCAAGCCGACCTAAAACAGGCCATGGCACAACAGCCTGATGAAAAGTCAAATAAGTCACGAAGCGTCAGAGATGATGAGGAGGCACTAAAAGGACCGGAGGGTAAGCAAAATACCTCTAAGGTGGGGACGAACAAATCCCGGAAAAAGGCCAAAAAGCCCACCGGCTCGCTGTCTGTCAAAGAGTCAATCCCATCTGATAAAAAGCCTGTTGAGAGCGACCGGTCAACAGATAGTAATCTGACTCCGTCTGCAGATACAGATGATATAAGTGGGGTGAATCTTGGTGAGTGAAGATTATAAGAATTCCGAGGTGTCGCTCAAAGCCGAAAAACCGTTAGAAACCAATAACCCAACCCCACAAAAGAGATTCCTAACTCTCTTCTTGGTCGTATGTCTTGTAGCTATAACGGCGACAATCTCCGCTCTTTCCCATGATCCACAACCGCAGAAATCTGCTTTTGCTGTTACCAATCAGATTTCTGTTAGCAATACCACCGGTGCCAATTCGCAGGCTTGGTATTGTCCTGGACCTCTTCCGATAGGAGCTTGGCCAAAATCTGTGTCCAGTATATATTTGGCTGATATCGGACCGGAAAACCTCAATGTGACACTCCTCGTATCTGATACAGTGTCGCATAAAATTACCAGGATGGATGTTACCGTGCCTAAAGCGGAAGGCGTCGTAGTGCCGCTTACAAGAAGCGGAACAATGTCTTTTGCCGCCGTATCGGCGGTCACGAACGGCCCAGGACTGGCAGCGGTTCAAATCATAGACGGTCAGGATGGGGAAACCACCTCCAATTGTATGACTTCTGCCGGGAAAGTTTTGGGAGTATCGGCAGGCTCAACTTTGGATGGCAAAAATATTAATCTTGCCATATATAACCCTACCTCCACTCCCGCCGTGGTGAACGTGGCCCTACAGATTGTAAATACTCATGGTCAAAATCAGAGTTTAGCTCCCCCAAAATTGCAAGGAATCACTCTGGAGCCTGGGGAGGCGGAAACATTTGATGTGGGTCAAAGTGTTCCGCAGGAACCAAGTGTCGCTCTTTTGATCAATGCATTAGGTTCCGATGTGGTCGCAGGAGTGCAATTGATTGATCCGGGGTTTGCCAATCTCGGTGAAGGATCTTTGGTTAGCGCCGTCGCCCCGAGTGCAAACAGATGGACATTTCCACCGCTTCCGGCAGGTCTCCATGTTCTAAACACCTACTCGATACTAAATCCCAACAATAGAGCAGTCGATCTGTATCTCAAATTGTTAGGGGATAAAAAGCCGTTTACAAAAGTTGATTTGGCACAAAATTCGCAAACCGTCCTGACTCCGCCTTTGTCGTCCGCTCCGGTTTTCCCTGGCCTAATCAGAACGTTACCGCTAAAAGGGTTTCCCGTCGCCAAACAGGAAGCGGAACGTTTTTTACTCGGAAGACAATTGCCACAAATGATACCTGTAGCCATGGTAGAGCATTCGCACTTTCCTCTCATCGTCGAGAGAACAATTACTTCCGTAAAACCTCAAAGTAACGAAACCTTTTCCTTAAATGCTATGGCCGTAGATATAATACACGGCTACTCCAGAGCATCTGCTATTGCCACCGCTACTCGGCTCGGGGTCAATATATCCTCCGATCAAAAGGTAAATGCCGTCAGCACTATTCCTACTTTGCCGCAGGGGACGGCTACCGTTAACGCTTTCACCGCTCCGGCAAGAAAATGGGTTCTCTTGGCCGGCCGGTCTAATAAGCTTATGGGGCACTTGGTAACGGTTTTCAACGAAAGCAGACGTCCGACGAAAGTACAGTTCTTTCGTATTCCACTCTTTTACATGGGCTCAACCCATCATCCACTCTCGACTTTTGCCAATAAGCCCATCATTGCCATAGATCTCAAAGGACGCTCCGGCGCTACCATAGACCCGGATTATCTAATAGGAGAGCCTGGTCCGATCGGAATGGAAATTACCAGCCAGAGAAAAATAGTTGTCGCCGCTATAGGCTATGGGCGTTTACCTGAAGAGGGAATTTCTATATCGACGGCGCTTCCGGTCAGGTAAACTCAAAGCGTATCTTTATTACTCTATATGGCTTTTCGGCTTACGACAAAGGTTCTTGACGGCGATGTATGCTATCAAGATTGCATGCATACCTTTAAGAACTCTTGCGCTAAATAAGATACTTGCTTAGTGCTTTGCCAAATTGCATGTACCTTTCTTGTCAATTCTAGGTCTTTTACAGCAATTATTTGTAATGTCCCAAGTTCTACTTCACTTTTTACGGCAAGTTTACTCAAAACACCCAATCCGACACCCGACTCTACGGCCGTCTTGATCGCCGTGGTAGATGCGAGCTCTATGATATTTCTAACCGGTATATTTCTCTCTTCTAGCATGGTTTCCAGAACCTCACGTGTCCCTGATCCTTCTTCGCGCGAACATATATTTATATTTCCCAACAGTTCAAGGGATATCGGTTTTCCTCTTTTGGATAAGGGATGTGAAGGGGCGGCGATTATTACCAACTCATCTTCAAAAACGACTTTACTTTCAAGTCCGGAAGGCTCTATATTATTTTCAATAAATCCAATCTCGGCTGATTTGGAGCGGATCTCTTCCACAACATCACGGCTGTTCTTGATGACAAGTTTGACAAAGGGGAGTTCTCTTTTCTGATTTTCACACCTTAGACGTAACTTATGTATCCAATTGGGAACCAGGTACTCGGCAACAGTCATACTGGCGGCAATTTTTAATTCGCTGTGCCGTGATTCTTGTAGGAGATCAGCCAGTTCCTTTAGTTCGTATATTTTTTCGGTAATTTCTTCCACTACGGAACTTATCAAAACTCCGGCTTCGGTTAACTTAGCTCCTGCCGGTGTGCGCTCCAGTAGGGAGAGTCCAAGAGTATTTTCCAATAATCTTATTTTCATACTGGCTGCCGGTTGGCTGATGTGATGAAGAGAGGCCGCTTTGGAGATCGATCCCTCTTTCTTGACGGACACAAGTAAGTCAAGCGAAGAGAGATCAGGCAATGGTTGTGGTAAGGGCATAATAATAGCTTATACCCCTATCGGATATTGCCTGTAGCGAAAGAACCTTTTTATCGTCATGATAACTGTATGGAAAAAGACGAATTTTATGCAGTGGACGCCCAGTCATCTTCTCGGTCTGCAATTTTCGAAGACTCAGATGATGAATTGAGTTTGGAAGTAGAAGTCGCTTTCATAGAAGAAGAACTAGCAGAAAGAGATACCGGCTTTTTGAGGCGAGTACTGTTCAAACTGCCTTCCAAGGCCTCTTCTATGCTGGAAGCCAGGTATAAAGGATTTCTGCTATCGGTGGCCATCGCCGCTTTGGCTACTTATCTGGCAAGTTTTGCCCCCGTAGTCGGTGCCCCCGTCATAGCGGTCTTATTCGGGATGGCTTTGTCGTTTCCTTTTCATCAAACAAGCCTGGACCAGGGTCTGAAGTTTACTTCAAAGCGGGTTTTGCAGGCATCCATAGCGGTTTTGGGGTTGGGACTCTCGCTGCACGAAGCTATCAGCGTGGGCGCAAAGTCGTTGCCGGTGATGCTTGGAACTCTTGGCGTGGCTCTGGCGTTGGCTGGTCCCATAGGTAAGAAGTTGGGGTTGAAGCGCAACGTAAATACCTTGGTTTCTATAGGAACAGCCATATGTGGGGCATCGGCAATAGCTGCAGTCGATGCCGTCATTTCCGCAGCGGGAGCGGAGGTGGCCTATGCCCTGGGGACGATATTTATTTTCAATGTGGTCGCCGTTCTGACGTTCCCGGTTATAGGGCACCTTTTACATATGTCGCAGCATGGCTTTGGGCTGTGGGCTGGTACGGCTATCAACGATGCCTCCTCGGTAGTGGCCGCATCTTCTGTTTACGGCACCGTGGCTAGAAATTACGGCATAGTGGTGAAATTGACCAGAACCCTCATGATCGTTCCTATTTCTCTAGCGCTTCCTCTCATCAGGAGACATCAAGATAAGAAAAGGCTTGCTGAAAGCGGATCCTTATCGGATGGACAGGAAAGTTCTACTTACATGGGAGATATGACCGAATCAAGCGACTCTGTCAACCTCTCTGGCGAGCGTTCAGGAATATTGTCGAAATTGAAGAGTTTCCCTCTTTTTATCATTTGGTTCGTAATAGCTATGACCGTTGAATCGCTGGGCCTTGTTCCATCCAGTTGGCACCAAGATATTTCCGATCTGGCCATCTGGATGATTACCGCCGCCCTAGCCGCTATCGGTCTCTCTGTCAGGGTAGGGTCACTAAGAGCTATAGGCTATAAGCCGGTCTTATTTGGTCTGATTCTCTGGGCAATCATTGCCTTGACGTCACTAGGACTGGGTGCTTGGACGGGGAGGATATGATTTTCTAGGTGCTACAACCCGCCGGAATTATCTGGCTGGTTCCCATCTGAAGTATCTGATGGAGATAAGAAGTCCGAATAATCCCCAGGCGGCCACTACTATGACATCAGTCCAGTTGTATGCGGTACCTATAAAACCAGCCTGCATACTTAGAGCAAAGTGCCAGACGGGAAAAATCCTGGCAATCCAATGGATCCAAGACGGAGCGTTGTTTCCAAGTGGGATAAAAATACCCGACAGGAAAAGGAGAGGGAAAATACTTGCGTTGACAACAGCCGGAGATGCATCGGCATCTTTTACTTTGGCTGTAATGGCAAAACCAAGTGCCGAGAAACTAACTGCCCCTACCACAAGAGCGATGATAAATCGTAGTAGCGTCAGACCGGATGGCAATTCAGCCTGGTAAAAAAAGCGGCCGAATAAGGCCGTAATTGCCACAAGTAGGATAGCTACCAAAAGAGCATGAAGTACCCGTGCACCTATGTATGACACCTTGGGTAGCGGTGTACCGTTGATGCGCTTTAGGATACCTGTATCCCTGGCATAGCTGATGTTGATGGCAATATTGGTATAAGAAGCCGATATCAAGCCAAAAGTTGCCATGGCTGATACGTAATAGGTGGAGTAGTGAGAAATTTTATCCCCGATATGGGTAGTTTTATTGCCGAGCAGTGCATTAAAGATAATCAGAAACATTATCGGAAAAGCAAAGGTGAAAAATGCCGAAGCCGGATTACGCCAGAATGCCTTGTTGATATAAATAACCTGTCTTAGTAGTAAGCGTATTGATTTCATATATACCCTCGTGTTAGTTGTCCCCGGAATTTGGATTTATCATTGGATATAGCGGCAAACCTTGCTACCTTCTGCCTGATCCCCTTCTGGTTCTTCGTCCAGGCTTTGCGTTGCTCATCTCTTCTACCTGATCCCTGTCCTCGTTGTAGCCGATAAGTCCTAAATAGACATCTTCCAGGGAAGGCCTGACAATTTGTAGACTTTCTAAAGATAAGTTATTTGCCTTGGCATGTTCTGTGATGATATGAATGGCCGAAGTCAGATCTTCCGCTTGGAAAACGGTATCACCATTGTCTTGTCTTTCACTTTTTAGCTCTTCCGGTGGCAAAATATCTCTGGGGTAAGTCAGGCTTATTCTGGGCAACAATTTATCGCGTCCCCCGAGGTTGTGGGGAGTGCCCTCCGCCACTATCAGGCCGCCGGAGATAACGGCTATTCTGTCGGCTAAAAATTCCGCTTCATCCATGTAGTGTGTGGTGAGTAAAACAGTTTTTCCCATTTCCGACAGCCCTTTTATTACCTGCCAGGTTTCACGCCGTGCCGCCGGGTCAAATCCGGTGGTAGGCTCATCTAGGAATAGTAAGTCCGGATTTCCCACTAGCGCTATCGCTACCTCCAGTCTTCTTTGCTGTCCTCCGGAAAGACGCAGTACGCGCTCGTTTTTTTTAACCTCCAGGCCTACTAGTTCTATTACTTCTTCTGCCGCCATGGGGTTTTGATAGTAACCTCTGTACATGGTGACTGTCTCTATCACCGTCAGATAGCGGTCCAAAGAGCCAGATTGAGGTACTATACCAATGTGTTCCTTTAGCTTTATCCGATCCTTTTCCGGATTCAGACCAAGCACTGTTACTTGCCCGCTGTTTTTTTCTCTAAACCCTTCCAGTATTTCTATGGTGGTAGTTTTACCCGCTCCGTTTGGACCCAGAAGGGAAAATATTTCTCCGGTGCTGATATGAAAGTCAATTCCTTTTACGGCTTCGAAACTACCGTAAGACTTTTTTAGCCCGGCTACTTCGACGGCGAGATCCGAGTTCAAGATCAATCGGCCTCCGGTCTTTTTGATAAGAAAATCACGAGCACTATTATTGTAGATATCGGCCGGCTTTGCAACCCTATAACGGTTATTTTACACATTAGGGCTTATCTAACTTATATCAATCACTATAGTGATTGATATATCGATATTTTTTGTTAAAGGGCTGCCATGTCTGACACCTTGAGTCACAAAGCCGTACAAGACGTACTGTCTATTAATAATATGAGGCCTTCAAAAACTCTGGGACAAAATTTTGTATGTGATGCCAATACGATAGACAAGATCATTTCTTTGGCCAGTCCAAAGAGTGACTCTTTTGTCCTGGAAATAGGCCCCGGTCTAGGTGCTCTGACAATTCCTTTATCGAATAAATCTTTTAGGGTTCTGGCGATCGAGAAAGATGCGAGACTGGCAAAACGTTTGGACTCTCTCAAATTACCCGGTGTAAAAGTTTTGGCTATGGATGCCATGAAAATAAATTGGGAAAAGCTTTTGCTTACTCCTTGGGAGGAACTTGAGACTGCTCCTATATCGGGTCTAAGCAGTTTCCTAACGACTAAAGAATCGCGCTGCAAAAAAGATGTTGAACCAAAGCGGGAGGAAAATGAGGCAGTCTTGGCTGACTGGCATTTGGTGTCAAACCTTCCTTACAACGTGGCCACTCAACTGATAATCTCTGTTTTAGAGCAATCTCAATCGGTAAAAGCCATGCTGGTTATGTTGCAAAAAGAGGTGGGATTGCGGCTCTGCGCCGGGGCGGGATCAAGAACTTACGGCATTTCCACGCTAAAACTTTCATATTTTGCCGATGCCAAAATAGTGGGAAAAATTTCCAGGGAAGTATTCTTCCCGAAGCCAAACGTCGACTCCGTTTTAGTTGAGATTAAGCGGAGAGATGAAGAGGAGATAAACACCAATTTTGCCAGCTATCAAACGATAAGTTACCTGGCTAACATGGCATTTTCTCAAAGAAGGAAAATGCTCAGACATTCTCTGAAAAACGTTTTGAATGAGCAGCATTACGACCGAGCTCTGCTGTCCTCTACACTTCGTCCCGAACAATTGGATATAAATGCCTGGAGTAGGCTGGCTAAGTGTTATAACTACTAAGTGATTTCGATGATAAAACTCCATGCTCCGGCTAAATTGACAAGAAATTTATTTATAACAGGCATAAGAGATGACGGTTATCACTTACTGCGTTCGGAGATGGTTTCGGTCGATTTGACCGATGAACTGGATCTGACCCCTTCTTTGAAAAGCGGTTTGGAAGTTGAAGATGATATTGCCTGGATCAATGGCGATAAGACTATTTCACTCGATGTACCCGCCGATAAAAGTAATCTGGTTTTGCGTGCCTGTGAGACAGCAGGCATAAAAGCCGAAATAAAGCTAAAAAAGCGCATCCCTCCCGGAGCCGGTCTGGGTGGTGGGTCATCTGATGCCGCGTCCATATTGAGATGGGGAAATTGCTTGGATGTAAAAAAAGCGTTGGCGCTTGGTGCGGACGTGCCGTTTTGCGTCAAAGGAGGCAGAGCCCTTGTCGGAGGGGTGGGGGAGCAAATCACGGAACTTGAATATGAGCCGCTGAGCTTTCTTATCATCACGCCCAGGTTGCATGTCTCTACCCCGGCTGTCTATCAAGCTTATGACGAGATCAGCAAAGATCAAGACAGCACCGCTTATTATCCCGATCACTTTAACACAAAGAACCATAATGACTTAGAGGAAGCGGCTCTCATCGTTGAGCCGCAGTTGGCTTTTTGGCGCGACTACCTTACCGAGATCGCCTCGGAGCGACCCAGTTTGGCAGGCAGCGGTTCCAGCTGGTTTTTTGAGCTCGAAGAGCACAGAGCTGTAACGTTGGAGAGGGATATAAGCCAGGCCGTCCTAGACGACAATCTGATAGCTATGGTAAAGAAAGCCAATACCGTCAAGTAGGTTTAGGTAGCGGCTCTTACCACTTAACTATTTAGAACGCCTCTGCCAACGAGTCCTCTTCAGCATCTTCTTATGTTTTTTCTTTCGCATGCGCTTACGGCGCTTTTTAATTAATGAACCCATGGCGAATCGTAGGTTAGCCTAAGGAAAGACCCTATTTTTACAAAAGTGTAAATTTTTTAGCGTCCTCGGGGTATTTTTTTATCTTTTGACCGCTCAGAGAGCTAAAACAGCTTCTGTTGGTATTTTTTTCCGGTTTGGGGAGGAAGGGGACTGGGTTTTGAGTTGAGAGAATGACGCAAGTATCTGGTTCTGTAAGTGCCATTTGGATCAAAGCGTTCCTGCTGTCTTTTGGGGTTCAAAGTCCTATTTGGACGTGTATCGGTTCCGGTTCCGGCCATCCACTGCCAGTTGCCGGCATTGGATGCATAATCGGCGTCGGTTAGGAGGCAGTTGTAGTGTGACAAGCCGTAGCGCCAGTCGATTCTCAAAGTTTTAGTCAGGTATGAAGAGGCTATCAGACGGGCTCTGTTATGAACGAAGCCCTCCCTTATCAGTTGGGCCATAGCGGCATCCACGATCTCTTCACCGCTTTCGCCATTCATCCAGGACAGCAATTGTGCTTCGTCATCGATCCATCCAATGGCTCTCGGACGGTAGTCGGCTTTTTGTATATCGGGAAAAGCGGCGGCGAATTGGAGATAAAAGTCTCGCCAACAGAGCTGTCTTATAAAAGACGCTACGGACAAAGCAGCATCGTCGCTTTCTGCCTCAGCGGAGATATCGTTTTTGGTCTTATAGATGTTATAGACATCAGGGTCCACCGTTGATACGCTATCTTTTGTTATGCCGCCACTCAAAAAAGGATTGTCTAAGTCTAAATACGCTCTTATGACGGCTTTTTCCACTTCGAGCGGAGATATACAGCCAAAATGTAAATAAGATGACAACCTGGATGTGCCAGCCGATCCAAGATCGTTGGAGGATTGACCATAGGAAAACAGAGCTTTAGAAGATATGAATTGGTTTAGGGTCTCATGAGCTTTTTGCT
>JAJZMK010000086.1:0-4967 GCA_021798275.1 Actinomycetes bacterium
CACTTTGAAAAAGAGGAGAAAACCGATGGGACGAACAGTCAAAACGCTTGAACTGAGGACGGCGGAGGGGAAGCTCATCGTGAGCCTCTACCTGGTCGAAAAAGAGGTAGAACCGGAGGGGAAGCAGAACGCGGGCGGTAGCCGGCGGTCGGAGTCAAAAACGGAGAAGAACGCCGGCAATGGTTCGCAAAACGCGGAACTTATGACCGAGGCCCAGCGGCGGTATCTTTTCCGGATTCTGGCCGAGCAGGGAATCGAGGGGGACGCGGCTTTCGAGAAGCTGAAATCCATCTTTGATGTAGATGCCTTAAAAAAGGTGAGCAAGCGCGACGCGAGCCGGATGATCGAGCAACTGTTGGAAGACCAGGGAGGATGAAGCCATGGATCATCTTAGCGCGAGCCAGATGAACTTGTATTTCCAATGCAGCCTGAAATACAAGTTCCAGTATATCGACAAGCTGCCCAAACCCTTCAAGGCTTCCGGCCTGATCTTCGGAAGCGCCATCCATTCGGCCATTTCCTGGTTCCACAAAAACCAACTGACTGGGCGAAATGTGCCGGTTGAAAAACTCTTCTCCATATTTAACGCCGATTGGTACGGCCAGAAAGTGGAAAGCGTCATCCGCTACAAGGAGACCGAGACGGAGACGGCTCTTCTCCTTCTGGGTCGGGAGCTTCTCAACCTCTACTACCACCAGCCCAAGGCGCTGGTGAAAGGCACCGAGGTCCCGTTTACAGTCCCCCTGGTTAACCCAAGAAACGGCGAGAACTTGAGGATGAACCTCGAAGGTTTCATCGATCTTCTGGAAGAAAACGACAGCATCGTGGAATTCAAAACTTCGGTGAAAACCATTGATCTGAAAGATGTGAATCTCCAGCTGACCGCTTACAGCTACGCCTACGAGATGCTTTACGGGAAAAGACCCCGGAATCTCCGGGTGGTCAATTTCCTGAAGCTCAAGAAGCCCAAGATGATCTCCCTTGAGGCGAAGAACGGGACCATCGATCACCAGCGCTTCTTTAATCTCGCCGAAGCGGCGTTAAAAGGCATCCGCTCCGGGGTTTTCTTTCCCCGCCACAGTTGGTGGTGCGACGGGTGTGAGTTCGTGGAGCCGTGCCGGGCGTGGGATGGGAAGTAGGGCTTTGCACTGTAAACTTCCAGGAAGTAGGAACCTCTACTTCCTTTTTTCGTTTTGACAGGCGTAGAGCAATAGCGGTATTCTAAAAATTACCAGTGATTGCATGACATTTGATTGGAGCGGGCACAAGCATCCTTTGTTGCCATGACGCTTACGAGCGGCTTTGCAGATAGCTTAACTTCCTGATAAAATTAAACTAATTCATGCACTGCATGAGTGGATACTGTTATAAGTCTGTTATTAAGACGCTAATACCAAGAGCATGGAGATACAAGAAGGTTTGCAGATGACAAATGGACAGATCGAAACGCGCCTCTGGGAGGCTGCCGATAAACTATGGGCGAATACCGGCCTCATGCCGTCGCAATATGCCGGTCCCGTGCTTGGGCTGATTTTCCTGCGGTACGCGGAAGCACGTTTTAAAGAAGCTGAAGCCAAGCTTGGAAAAAGCGGATCGGGCCGGCGCAAAATTGGTAAAACTGATTATCAAGCGCTTGGTGTCATCTATCTTCCGGAGCGATGCCGCTTCTCAGGTCTTTTGAAGCTGACTGAAAGTGAAAACATCGGCAAGGCGATCAATGAAGCCATGAAAGGCATTGAAGATGAAAATGAGGATCTTCGAGGCGCTCTGCCGCGCACATACAATTTGATCCCCAATTGGGTGCTTGTTGAACTGCTGAAATCCTTTGCTCCAGTGAACATCCCTGGGGACGCTTTTGGCCGAGTCTATGAATACTTTATGGGGAATTTTGCCAAACGGACGATGCAAAAAGGCGGCGAATTCTATACTCCGGGCAGCATTGTGAAGCTGATTGTTGAAATTATTGAACCTTACCACGGTCGCATCTTTGATCCGGCTTGCGGTTCGGGCGGCATGTTCGTTCACAGCGCGAACTTCGTAAGGCGACATCAGAAAACACCCAGTAGTGAGATTAGCGTCTTCGGCATGGAAAAAACCGCTGAGACGTTGCGGATGGCCAAGCTTAATCTCGCCATTCATGGACTTTCCGGCGATATCCGCGAAGGCAACACCTATTATGAAGACCTGCACCATTCCTGTGACAAACAGGGTGGCCGGTTTGATTTCGTCATGGCCAATCCGCCCTTCAATGTCTCCGGCGTGGATAAGGAACGGCTCAAAGATGATCCCCGTTTTCCGTTCGGTTTTCCGAACACCGACAATGCCAATTACCTCTGGATTCAGATGTTTTATTCGGCGTTGAATTCTAACGGTCGTGCCGGCTTTGTCATCGCCAATTCGGCGTCTGATGCCCGTAACAGTGAGCAAGAAATCCGTAAGCGCATGATCCTGGACAGGGCGGTAGACGTCATCGTCACGGTTGGCTCCAATTTTTTCTACACAGTCACTCTGCCATGCACCTTATGGTTTTTGGATCGTGGAAAGAAAAAGACCGACCGAAAAGACAAAATCCTCTTTATTGATGCCCGCCAAATCTATCGACAGATTGATCGAGCTCATCGAGATTTCACCGAAGAACAGATCGAGTTTGTTGCGAATATTGCGCGCCTGTATCGCGGCGAGACCATTGAAACTGATGCAGGTAGCTGGGGGATACTCAGGGAGAGTTTTCCAGAAGGCCGGTACCTGGACGTGGTGGGACTTTGTAAAGTAGCGACTATCATGGAAATAGAATCGCAAGGATGGAGCTTAAATCCTGGGAGGTATGTCGGGGTCAATGAATGTGCATCTGATCAGTTTGTATTTGCCGAGAGGCTGGAGGAATTGAACGAAGAACTCGAATTGTTGAATGCGGAAGCGCGAGAATTGGAAGAACAAATTGGCGAGAATGTGATTAAGCTGCTACAAGAGTCGAATTTATGAAAAATAACAATTGGGAAGAGAAATCCCTAAATGAGCTTGGTACCCTTGGACGAGGAAAGTCCAAACACCGGCCAAGAAATGCGTCAGTCCTTTATGGTGGTCCCTATCCATTTATTCAAACAGGTGATATTACGCATAGCGGACTTCATGTCCTAAAATATACCCAAACGTACAGTGAAGTTGGATTAGCACAGAGCAAAATGTGGGATCAAGACACTCTCTGTATTGTGAATGCAGGAGTGAATACTGGCGATTCTGCAATCCTAGCATTCAGAGCGTGTTTTCCCGACAGCATTATTGGCTTTGTTGCGGATAGCGAAAAATGTGATGTACGATTCATTAAGTACTTTTTGGATTCTATCAAGCCTCAAATCAGGCAAGTCACCATGGGTGCAACCCAAGATAACTTGAGTGTTTCAAAACTCTTATCGTTTCGAGTGCCTACACCAGATATCAGAACTCAGAGTAAAATCGCTTCAGTGCTTTCCGCCTACGACAATCTTATCGAGAACAACACACGACGCATCTGCGTTTTGGAAGATATGGTGCAAAGGATTTACGAAGAATGGTTTATTAGATTCCGATTTCCAGGGTACAATAATATCGAGATGATTGAGTCGGAATTAGGCCTGATACCGAAAGGCTGGAATATTTATCCAGTTCAAGATACGCTATCCCATAATATTGGAGGCGGTTGGGGCGAGGAGACCGCGACGGGTGAATTTTGTGTGCCTGCGTATGTTATACGTGGCACGGATATTCCTGCCATCAATCAAGGAAGTCTAGGGAAAGCTCCATTGAGGTTTCATAAAGAATCAAACTTTCGGAGCCGTAGAATAGAACCTGGTGATATCGTTTTCGAAGTATCTGGTGGTAGTAAGGATCAACCAGTTGGCCGCACGGTCTTGGTTAATGCGGCCTTATTGCAAAAGGCTGAGTTTCCTGTAATATGTGCAAGTTTTTGTCGTTTAATCAGAGTTAATTCGGAGAAAATGCTACCAGAACTTCTTTTACTTCATTGCAAACGTATCTATAAAAATCGCGACATTATGAAATATCAAACTCAATCAACAGGCATAACTAATCTTAAAATTACTTTTTTTATCAAAAATGAAAAACTCATAATTCCTGAAAAAAAACTTCAAATACTCTTTGTAGAAGAAATCTTGCCGTTGTGGCGGCTCGCTGAGCATCTGGGTTTGAAAAATGCAAATCTCCAAGCCACCCGTGACCTTCTACTCCCTAAACTCATCTCCGGTGAAATTGACGTTTCCGACGTCGCCGAGAAAGCAGCCGCCCTATGACCCGACAAGTTTCCCATTCTCATGACTATTCCGAAGACGCACTGGTTGAACAACCGACCATAGATCTTTTTGGTTCCATGGGATGGGAAACCACCAATCTCTACCACGAGACCTTTGGGAAATCAGGCAGCGAGGGACGAGAGACAAATCATGAAGTCGTCCTTATACCTCGCCTGAGGACGGCGCTGGAAAAACTCAACCCTGATCTTCCCGACGATGCCTACACGCAAGCCATCGATGAACTGACCCGCGACCGCTCCGCGCTAAGCAATGAGGCGGCTAACCGCGAAGTCTATCAATTATTGAAGGACGGCGTCCGGGTCAATCTGCCGGACGAACACGGCAGTCTGACAGTTGAGACACTTCGGGTGATCGATTGGCGGGAGCCGGAGAATAATGATTTTTTCCTGGCTTCTCAGTTCTGGGTAGCCGGCGACATGTATCGCCGCCGGTGCGATTTGGTGGGATTCGTGAATGGCATCCCGCTTGTTTTTGTTGAACTCAAGGCGACGCATAAAGCGCTTAAAAACGCCTACGATCAGAATTTACGTGATTACCGCCTCACCATTCCGCAACTCTTCTGGTACAACGCGCTGATAATCATTTCCAATGGGAGCAAGACCAAGCTCGGGAGCATCAGCGCTGCCCGGCAGCACCTTCTCGAGCGGAAACGCCTTGACG
>JAJZMK010000086.1:4977-14535 GCA_021798275.1 Actinomycetes bacterium
AAGGCGAGAAAGGGGTCGTCTCTCTCGAAACCGCTGTTCGCGGCATCTGCGACAAAACTCGTTTGCTCGACTTGGTGGAAAACTTCACGCTCTTTGAAGAAGCGCGGGGCGGACTCATCAAGAAGGTGGCCAAGAATCACCAGTATCTCGGGGTGAACCGTTCCATTGAAGCGGTCAAAGCGCTCGGGACGAATCAAGGCCGACTGGGTGTCTTCTGGCATACTCAAGGCAGCGGCAAGAGTCTGTCGATGGCCTTTTTCACTCAGAAGATTTTACGGACTATTCCTGGTAATTGGACCTTTTTGGTGGTTACCGACCGAGATGAACTCGATGGGCAGATTTATAAGACCTTTGCGGCTGTCGGAGCGGTGACCGAAACCGAAGCTCAGGCGACCAGCGGCGTCAACCTCAAGCAACTGCTCCAAGAGGATCATCGCTACATCTTCACTCTGATCCAGAAATTCCGAACCAAAGACGGTGCCGCTTACCCGAAACTGTCGGACCGGAGCGATATTATCGTCATCACCGACGAGGCGCATCGGAGCCAATATGATGTGTTTGCGCTCAACATGCGCAACGCTTTACCCAATGCCGCTTTCATCGGATTTACCGGTACTCCTCTCATGGTGGGCGAGGAAAAGACGCGGGAGGTCTTTGGCGACTATGTCTCGGTATATAATTTTGCCCAGTCAATCCAGGATGGCGCCACCGTTCCGCTTTACTATGAGAACCGCATTCCGGAACTCCAGCTTACGAATAAGGAGTTGAACTCCGATATGGAGCGGCTGCTGGAAGAGGCCGAACTGGACGAAGACCAGGAAAAGAAACTGGAGCGCGAATTTGCCCGTGAGTACCACCTGATCACCCGAGAAGAACGGCTCGAAAAAATTGCGGAGGACCTGGTAACCCATTTTCTTGGTCGCGGCCACAAAGGCAAAGCGATGATGGTCTGCATCGACAAGGCCACTGCGGTCCGGATGTATGATAAGGTAAGGGCTTATTGGGCCAAGCATCTCAAAGAATTGAAAGAAAAACTTCCTACGGTAACAGACGCGGAACGAGAAAGCCTCAAGGAAACCATCACAGAGATGGAAACCACCGACATGGCCGTCGTAGTTTCGCAATCGCAAAACGAGATCGCTGACATGAAGGCGAAGGGGCTCGATATTGTGCCGCATCGCAAGCGCATGAACAGTGATAACCTCGAAGAGCGGTTTAAAGACCCGGACAACCCTTTGCGCCTGGTATTCGTCTGCGCCATGTGGATTACTGGCTTCGATGTCCCATCTTGTTCGACGCTCTACCTCGATAAACCCATGCGGAATCACACCCTGATGCAGACCATCGCCCGAGCCAATCGCGTGGCGCCAGGCAAGGTGGCCGGATTGATCGTGGACTACGTCGGGGTATTTCGCAGCCTGCAGAAAGCGCTCGCCGTTTACGCCGCCCCGGTTTTGGAAGGCGCTGGCGGTGATACGCCGATTAAAGATAAATCGGCGTTGGTGGAACATCTCAAACACATTCTGGCGGAGGCGGAAGCGTATTGCGAGTCGCGCAAAGTCCATTTGGCGGATATTCTGGCCTCCAGCGGATTTGCCCGTATCGGACTGCTCGATGATGCAGTCGAAGCGTTCATTAGGAGCGACCAGGAAAAGAAGCAGTTTATGCAACTGGTGAGCTTGGTGGTGAAACTCTATAGGGCTATTTTGCCGGATACTCAAGCCTCTCAATTTGCCCCCCGCGTGGTGCTTCTTTCAATAATCGCCGAGAAGATTAAGGCTCTAACCCCGACAGCTGATATTTCCGGAGTGATGAGTGACGTGGAAGCGCTGCTGGATGAGTCAATCGCCGCTGAAGGGTATGTGATCCACTCGTCGCCGAAAAAGCATGCCGGCCTGATTGACCTAAGCAATATTGATTTCAAGGCGCTCTCCGCCAAATTTGCTGCTGGCCACAAACGCACCGAGGCGGAGAAACTCCGCAGTCTCATTGCCAATAAACTCTCCCGTATGATCAAGCTGAATCGCTCGCGAGCGGATTATCTGGAACGCTTCCAAAAGCTTATTGACGAATACAACTCGGGGAGTAAGAACATCGAAGTGTTTTTTGAAGATTTGAAGGAATTCGCTCGTGATTTGAGCGAGGAAGACAAACGGGCGGTGGCCGAAGGCTTGAACGAGGAGGAGTTGGCGATTTTTGACATACTGACCCGCCCTGACCCAACGCTCACCAAGAAAGAAGAGGCTGAAGTAAAAAAAGTAGCTCGGACCCTGCTTGAAACTTTAAAGCGGGAAAAGTTGGTGCTCGATTGGCGGGCTCGGCAGCAATCTCGCGCCGCAGTCCGGCAGGCGATAGAGGTCACGCTCGATACGCTGCCAAATGTTTACACAGCGGACGTTTATGAGCGAAAGTGCGATCTCACCTATCACCATATATATGATTGTTATTACGGGCAGGGACAAAGCGTTTACCAGCAGGTGGCCGCGAATGTATAACCATTTAATTTAATTAAGAAATGGAAGCAGCGACAATGATAAACCGAGATCGCCACTCAGCCCTCAAGACAGAAATTACAAAAAACTTTTCTTCCGGCAAGTTGCCGTTGGTATTGGTAAAGCTCCAATGGAGCAAGAACGAGATCGGATACAGCCTCCACGCCGCTCCGAATACTTATACGTCTGCGGGCTTTCAAATCACAGACTTTCTCTCGTATCTTGGATTCTCCAGGGAACGGTGCGCGTTCGTGCCCGGAGGAGAGTGTTACAGCCGATGGGTGGAGGAAGATTTCGATCTTGAAAAATTCAGTGCCGCTTTTGGCGGCGCTTTCGGTAAGATGGAACTGGCCGAACGCCATTTGAACACTTGCGGTTTTTCCCTCGATCAACCCGAAGGGTGGGGGTACTTCTATGGGAAACCTTCTGAGGGACGCAGAAGAAGCCAACGCCAACATATTTCAGGAGATGGCCACACTTCTCAAAAGTCGCAGTTATTGAAGAAGAGCGAGGATGATTATTTCCAGTTTCTAATGTCCTGGATAGAGTCCCCTCAGAAGGGCTGGACATTTCATTATCGGCCAAAGCATCCGCCCATATCGGAAGAGATTGTTTCAGTGATGGACCTGCTTGGATTCAAGGAATTCAATGAGTGCCCATGGTTTGATTTCGAGGCATGTTCATGGCTTTCAATTCCTTATGAGCAGCGCGGGGATTCGATCTTCGATGGGAACGCCGAAGTCGCGCACCGTTGGTTCGATGCTAACGCCCAGAATTTTTCTGCCGGGGTGGAAAACCTGATTGCGGCCCAAGCCCTGGTAGCCCCCTTTGATATGCGTTTTCTCCCAATCCGCGCAGCATCAGTTCGTCAGGCGACAGGAAAGCCGACAACCGGGGCGGTATCTTCCGATCCCAAAGGGTATGAATATGACGTGGCGCTTTCTTTTGCCGGAACAGAACGTCATTACGCTGAAACTTTGGCAAGCTCCATCCGGGATCATGGATTCAGCGTATTTTACGATAGCTTTTATCCGGAACAGCTTTGGGGCAAGGATTTAGTGGTCTTTTTTGATGAAATCTATCAGCGGAAGTCCAGGTACTGCGTAATGTTTGTTTCTTCAGAATATTGTGACCGGATGTGGACGAATCACGAACGAAGAAGTGCCCAAGCGCGATTGTTAAAGGAAAAAGGGAAAGAGTATATTCTACCTATTAAGGTGGATGACGCGGAGTTGCCGGGAACGCCACCTACAATCGGCTATCTCCCCCTTGCTCAATACGGCATTGAAAAGATTGCCGACATCCTTGTTAAGAAGTTGTCAGCCTGAAGGATTAGTTGGGGAAAAGGACTATCCAGCATCTTGACTTAGGCTGGTAAGCACGAAAGGAGTTCGCACCATGGCAGGAACGTTTACCCACTGGATGGTTGCAGAAGAAGCGCTGCGCCGCTGCAATGAGCAGCCGGATAAACATCCCCAGAGCTTTCCGGCAATCTTCAATCAGAAACACTTCGTCAGTCTCGGCGCGGTTAGCCCGGATTATCCATACCTTACTGACCTTTTGAATAAGTGGCTCAAGGATCACAGTTGGGCCGACCGGATGCACTACGAAAATACCGGGGCATTTGTTCAACACGGTATGGAAGGCCTTCTCTCATTGTCTGGGGAGGCTTTCAATGTTTGCCAGGCTTGGCTAGCCGGCTACGCCAGCCATGTCATTACCGACTCGGTCGTCCATCCGGTCGTGCAGGCCATCGTGGGGCCGTACATTTTTAATTCGACCGAACACCGCCATTGTGAGATGGTACAGGACGCCTTTATCTTTCACGAGATCAAGGGGCAAGAAATTTCCTATACGGCGCCAGATGGCACGGATTATTGCTCAATGCTCAAGCTGTGTTCCGACCCCGAAGACCAAGACAAGATCCACCCTGATCTCCGGCAGCTCTGGATCGAGACGCTTGAAGCCTGTCATCCCGGTGCTGAGGATTATTTTGCCCAAATTGTTCCTGATGAATGGCACAAGAACTTTGTTTCAAGGATTGAAGGCGCGGCCGATCCCATATGTATTTGCCGACATATCGAAGAAGAAGAGGATATTGCGTACAAAATGACCTACGATATCACGTCGGATGAGTGGGAGCACTTTTATGGCAATATTTCACTGCCGGGAAACAAGACGGGGGGATTCAGGCAGGATGCGTTCGAAAAGGCGGTCGATACCTTAATTTCCACCTGGGACAAATTTCTGCTCGATGTCGAGAAGAAGAATCCTGCCGGATGCGCAGAATATCTCAAGAACTGGAATCTTGACACCGGTGTCGATCAAGATCGGCAAGACTTTTGGTTGTAAAAGCTAAGAGCAGCGTGCATGCTGGGTACTCAGACTTTTCTTTATAATAAAAGTGCAAACTGTTGACAGATAGTAGGAGCATGGCAGACTAAAATCATAAACTGTCGGGCCTTTCAGTGATAAAGGTTAAGCCGGTACATCGGCTCTGGTCACAGAGGGGAATGCCAACTTATGTATTTATATAAAATTGAAATAGAAAATTTCCGTCTTCTTGAAAACGTGGTCTTGCTGCTTGAGGAAGGGACCACAGTAATTGTAGGGCGCAACAACAGCGGAAAGACTTCCTTAACGGAATTGTTCAGACGACTAATGTCTGAGAATACTCCGACTTTCCGTTTGGAAGATTTTTCGCTCTATGTGGTGGGGCAATTCTGGGAGGCCTTCCTGCTTAAATGCCAGGGGCGTGAAGACCAAGAAATCCGCGCGGTGTTACCTGTGATTGAGATCCGGTTGACCATTAGGTATGAGAAAGAAGCTGTTAATCTGGGGCCGCTAGGGGATTTTGTCATCGATTTGAACTCAGACTGTACCGATGTGCTCATAGTGATTCGATATCAGCTTAGAGAAGGGGGAATCTCATCATTTTTTGAGGACATCCCCCCTGCCTCGGCGACTTCCCCCGAAGGGGATAAATTGGCCTTTTTCCGAACTCTCAAAGAGCGCATTCCTAAAGGCTATCTCGCCATTATGTTGGCTGTCGATCCGAACGATTCCACCAACCAGAAGCCTATGGAATTGGTCAAATTGCGTCAACTGATACAGAGTGGATTCATCAATGCCCAGCGGGGTCTTGATGATATCACCCATCGGGATCGGGACGTATTGGGGAAGGTGCTCGAAACGCTCTTTGATACAGCAAAATCCGAGGCAGCCACCCCTAAAGATCGGGATATTGCGCTCAAACTGGAAAGCGCGGTCGAAAGTCTCCAGAAAGAAATTGACGATGGATTTAACGATCAACTGAAAGGTCTCTTGCCGGCATTTTCCTTGTTCGGCTACCCCGGTTTGAATGACCCCCACCTGCTAACGGAAACCACACTGGATGTCCAGCGTCTCTTAAACAACCACACTCGCGTGCATTGTGCCGGGGTATGCGGGGTGAATCTGCCCGAAACATATAATGGCTTGGGCGCTCGTAACTTGATCTTCATTTTATTAAAGCTACTCGAATTTTTCAAATCGTTCGCCATAAAAGATACGGCACCGGGAAGCCATTTAATATTCATTGAAGAGCCAGAAGTACATCTCCATCCACAGATGCAAGAGGTGTTCATCAGCAAACTGGGGGACATAGCGAGACTCTTTGCGAAAGAATTCAATGAGGGGAAAACTTGGCCTGTGCAATTTGTGGTCACCACCCATTCCTCTCATCTGGCCAATAAGGCGCCATTTGAATCTATGCGGTATTTTCTGGCAGCTCCCAAGCCGACAGCCGGTCATCTCCACGCCACCCGGATCAAGGACCTCCGCAACGGCTTTACTAATTCCATGGAGGAGGATCGGGAATTTCTCCACAAATACATGACCTTGACCCGTTGCGATTTAATGTTTGCAGATAAGGCAGTGCTGATTGAAGGTACGACTGAAAGGCTGCTACTGCCGCAAATGATTGCTAAGGTTGATGCGGAACAGCCAGATGGTCCTCAGTTGTCCAGCAAATATCTTTCCGTGGTGGAGATTGGAGGTGCCTATGCCCATCGATTCTTTAGATTATTGGACTTTTTAGAGTTACAAACATTGATTATTACCGATCTTGATGCCGTTGAAAAGGATGCCAACGATAAATTGGTTGCCTGTAAAGTCTCAAAAGGGAGTCTGACCAGCAACGGATGTCTCAAAGACTGGTTTGACGACCCGAAAATCACCCCGAACGGTCTGATTAACAAGTCTGATGCAGAAAAGATCTTAGAGAATCGTCGGTTGGCTTATGAGCTACCGGAAACGGTTGGGGCTGCCTGTGGGCGAAGCTTTGAAGATGCATTTATTTTAGCCAATGGCGATCTCTTTGGACTGAACGGTGCTTCGGCCCTAGACCGAGAGGATGAGGCCTGGGAGCAGGCAAAAGGTATCAAAAAGTCCGACTTTGCCCTTAGGTACGCAATTGACGAAACGACCTGGACGGTCCCCCGGTATATTGCCGAAGGACTCCGCTGGTTAGCTCAAGAAACCTGTGATCTTGCCACTCCACAGGTAAAGACAGGAGGTGGCCCTCCGGAAGAAAATGTCAACTCTCTCCGGGAGGAACAGTATGCCTAACGTCACCTTAAATCCGGCTGAACGGGCCGCTCAAGAGGCACAAAATCGGGTGTTGCGCTGTATTGAACAGCGGAAGAGCTTTCTTCTGGAAGCGGGAGCGGGTGCCGGGAAAACCTATTCGCTAATCCAAACCTTAAAACACTTGATTGAAAAAGAGGGAAAAAACTTGATCCGGCAGCACCGCCAGATCGCTTGTATAACTTTTACAAACGTGGCCTGTGATGAGATCAAGTCCCGAACTGACAGTCACCCGGCTATCTGCGCTTCCACCATCCATGCTTTCTGTTGGCAATCAATAAAAGATTTCCAACCTTTTCTCCGGTCAACGATTCCCACCCTTGAGCCGTGGATAGAGAAACTCGCGGAAACTGAGGGCGTTGGTCAGCGCAGAATTGACTATGAACTCGGACACCGACGTATCGAGGAAGAACGTCTGCTTTTGCATCATGACGATGTATTGAGCCTGACAGTTGCCTTGATGGGTCAAGCGAAATTTCGCCGGCTGTTTGTGAATCGATACCCCTTCCTCTTAATTGATGAATATCAGGATACTGCTAAGAACTTCGCCAGTGCCATCGCCACGCATTTTCTCGACAATGGAGAAGGTCCGCTGGTAGGCTTTTTCGGTGATCACTGGCAAAAGATCTATGGTACAGGGTGCGGAAAGATAGAACATCCCGGTTTGGAAAACATCGGTAAGGAATCAAATTTCCGTTCTGTTCCGGTGATCGTAGAATGTCTGAATCGCATACGTCCGGACCTTCCTCAGCAAGTAACGGACCCGACCGCCGAGGGCTCGGTGGCCGTCTATCACACAAACGATTGGAAGGGAAAGCGGCGGACTGGCCAGCACTGGGCTGGGGATTTACCCGTTGCGGTTGCCGCTGAGCGGCTTGAGCAGCTTATTGTGAAGCTAGAGACAGAAGGCTGGGATTTCGCACCGGAAAAGACCAAGGTTCTCATGCTGACCCACCGTGTCCTGGCCGCAAAGCAGGGATATGGCAATCTGGTCAATGTATTTCCCTACAATGAAATGTTTCTTAAGAAGGAAGATCCCCATATCGCTTTTTTTGTTGACGTAGTGGAACCCGTCTGCACAGCGTACCAGGAAAAACGGTTCGGTGAGATGTTTGCGACCCTGGGAAGCCGGACACCGGCTATTCGCGCTCCAAGAGATAAGCAGGGTTGGGCCACGGACATGAACACGCTCTTGAAGCTTCGCGAGGCGGGTACCATCGGCGAGGTATTGGATCACCTAAAACGCTGCCCGCGCCCCCGATTGCCTGATGCAGTGGAACGGAAGGAACGCGAACTCGAACAATTCGGACCGGACCCGCAGCCCGATGAGCCCTCTCACGTAACGCGTCTCCGAACATTAAAGACGATTGCCTATCACGAAGTCACGGCTTTGGCCAGTTTCATCGAGGGACACACCCCGTTTGAAACAAAACACGGAGTCAAGGGGGCAGAATTCGAGAACGTCCTAGTGGTCATTGGACGGGGCTGGAATCATTATAACTTCAACCAGTTCCTTGAATGGGCTGGTTCCCTGGACAGACTGCCGACTGATAAACGGGACACCTATGAACGAAATAGGAATTTGTTTTATGTGACATGCTCGCGTCCCAAAAAGCGGCTCGCCATCTTGTTTACCCAAGAATTGACTAGTGCGGCTATGAATACGCTTATTGATTGGTTTGGGAAAGATGCCATTCAATAAAATATGTTCTCATCGAGCGGATATCACCTCTCCCTATATCGCCAGCCCCACAAAAACCTGTGACGCTATTGTGACAAAGAGGTGATAAAAAGTGGCGACTAATGACAAGAACTGATTAGACCAGCCACATCAACTTATGGCTCATCTGAGCAGAATTCCTTTATTTCGAGCCATTTTATTAGATAATCTGGCTCGGGTCCGATTCCCGTTACCCGCTCAAGAGTTGTGAAGAGAGCTTCGGCTCTCTTTTTGCTTTATTGGGGCCATATTACCGGGATCAGGCACTCTCATAAAGCGGCTTTTTTCGACCGGAAAAGAGGTGTTTGTGACGCTATTGTGACAATTTTTTTCGGACGGTCCGGCGGTCTCGTCCAGAATGGCGATGGCCTCCCTAAGGACCGCCCGGTTGATATGAGCGTAGCGCATGGTGGTCCGGATGTCCGAGTGTCCAAGGAGACCCTGGACCGCCGAAAGGTTCGCACCTTTTTGCGTCAGGTGCGAGGCGAACGTATGCCTCAAGGTGTGCCAGCCGATTCTCCGGAGGCCCGCCCTCTTGCAAATCGAGCGGAGCTTCTTTATGCAGACGTATTGCTTGAGCGGATTGCCGCAAGAGTCGGAAAAAACGTAAGCGCTCGGGGAACCGCATCTTTCCAGAAGGATTACGCCATGTGAAAATATTGGCCGACCTGAATGAACCAGCCGGTGGCCGGCTGGTTATTGTTTAAATGTAGAATACGT
>JAJZMK010000136.1 GCA_021798275.1 Actinomycetes bacterium
CATCGCGAAACTTAGAGTATTCCACCCGGAGGAAAGTAAATCATGACACCGGTCGGAATATTCGTAGCTCTCGGCTCCATTATGGTGTCAATGATTATGGACCATGGTAAGCCTATGTCACTTATCAACATACCAGCCATGTTGCTGGTATTTGGCGGTACGATAGGGGTCTCCATTGCCGGAGTCAGAAAAAAGGACTTCAAGGCGATTAGAGGAGCTTTCAAAGCGGCTTTACGGCAAAAGAAAAAGAAAACTTGGAGTGCCCCGGAATTTGCCCAACATTTAATGGAAGTCTCAAGAGAAGCAAGGACTGCCGGGCTCTTGGCGCTCGAAAACGGGCTTCCCGAAGCTAAAAACGATCCCTATCTCAAAACAGGAGTCGAACTTATCACCACTACCAGTGATCCAGAAAGGGTTCGATCCGTTCTCGGAGCGGAAATATCCGGTATGAGAGCTCGCCATAAAATCGGCATTAAATATTTTCAAGACATGGGAGGTTTTGCCCCCACTATAGGCATTATAGGTACGGTCATGGGTCTTGTTAGAGTTCTCGGCAACTTGACAGACCCCGGTAGCCTAGGTGTTGCTATTGCGGGAGCTTTTACTGCCACTTTATGGGGGGTCATGAGCGCCAATATTTTTTGGATCCCCATCTCCAATAAATTAAAACACCTCACAGACGATGAGGTAAGACGAAAAGAACTCGTTATCGAAGGTTTACTCGCGATCCAAGAAGGGCTGACCGGTCCCCAGCTAAAGGATAGGTTGGATCCCTTCCTAGCCCCGGTAGAAAGAAACGGCGGTAAGGGAAAGAAGGGAAAGGACAAAAGGACAGAGCAACGTGAGGTTGCCGCATGAGCGGACCGCACGCCGGCAGGGCCAGAAAGGATGCCGGCGGTGATATAGACGAAGAGCATGAAGGCGGGATGGAAAGATGGCTTCTTACTTACTCCGATATGATCACTTTACTTCTGGCTCTCTTTATCGTTCTCTATGCTCTTTCCAGCTTAAACAAAGTCAAATACGCTGAATTTGCCAAAGGACTACGTACAAGTTTTAACAATGGGAAAAGCCAGCCTTCATCGTCTAGGACTCTTCCGTCGCCAAAACAAGGAAAAATAAAAATTACAAAAGGCCAAGCTTCTCTGTCTGCTCTTGAAAAACAGATACAGCAAGCGCTAAAAAAAGCCGGGTTGATTCATGATGTCCAAATATCGATCAAAGCACGGGGCTTAATCGTCTCCTTAGTCACTGGGCGTACTTTTTATTCCAAAGATTCCGCCAGCCTCTCTCCCGTAGGTGAAGAGGTCGTCGATGTGGCCGGAGAAGTGATTGCCAGACACACCAACTATGTAAACGTTGACGGATATACAGACAACGAACCGATCATTGGTGGTCCCTATACAAGCAATTGGCAATTGTCGGCTCAACGAGCGGTTGTAGTCGTGGAAAGGCTGCAAAATAATGCACATGTCAATCCCACACAACTTTATGTCGTTGGTTTTGGACAGTACCATCCGATCGTGCCGAACGATTCGCCGGCAAACCAGGCGAAAAACAGAAGGGTTGACATAGTTATATCACCACCGGGACAAAAGGTAACACTGCCATGATAACCGTTACACCTTATGATTTTAGACGCAATGAAACTCTGGACAGACACCAGACGAGGGCTCTAAACGCCGCTCTCGATTCCTTTGCTCGCCATGGTTCTATTGAAATCTCCTCTTCTCTTAGGCGAGCTTGCCAGCTTAGTCTCAAAGAAATTTCCGAGGTAACGTGGAAACAAATAGTAAACCAGTTAGGTGAGAAGCCTTACATGGCTACATTCGCTGTTGAGCCGCTACAAGGAAGACTGTTTTTCGCCATGCCATTAGTCGATGCCATCAGAATCATCGACTACAGGTTGGGTGGAGGAAGTCTACCGGCATTTGAGAGACATACGGACCCGACCGATACCGATCTGGCCGTTCTGAGCGGTATCATCGAGCCTTTATTTTCAGAACTTGGTTCAGCTTTTTCAAGACGTGTAACCGTCAGAGTATCTCTCATAAACCAGGAAGCGAGCAAGCAATATGTGCAGATTGCGGGACAGTTGGAGGTATTTCTTCAAATCGAAATGGAGTTGATGATTTCAGACGAAATTACAATGCCCATCTGTATGTATTTCCCAATTATTTTGATCAGACAAATTATTCAAGATCTTCAGTCATACTCAGAGGATAAAGAGGAATCGGTCAGACAACTCGATCCAGATGTCATCTTAAAAACACCAATTTCGCTCTGGATGGAAATTCCCCCTATCCCTCTTACCCCAGAAGCGGTATCTGACCTCTCGCCTGGAGATGTGATTCCATTTTTTCATCCCACTACAGAGCCTTTGGATATCAGGGCGGAAGGCATTCTGGTTGCCAAAGGAAAGCAGTACGCAATAGGTTCAAAAGTCGTATGTTCAATTTCAGAGGAGGTCAAAGAAGATGACAACTGACGCTTTAGAAGAACAGAAAATTCTAAGCGACAAAGGTGACCTATGGGTCAACAAGTCCGTAAGGCTAAAAGATGTGCAACTTATGATCAGTGCCCAGATAGGCCGCACAAAGTTACCTATTCGCTCTGTTTTGGAACTTGGCGTCGGTCAAGTAATCGAACTAGACCGTCAGGTGGGAGCACCGATCGATATCGTCGCCAACAGCGAAGTTGTCATTGCTAAAGGCGAAGTAGTCGAAGTAAACGGAGAATACGGAGTCCGTATTACCGAAGTTATCAATGCAGTGGTGGAGTAATGTCAACTTTCAGCCTTTTTCTCCACACTTTTTTTGCACTGGCAATTGTATTAATTGTTATTGCCATATTGTCAAAATTAATGAGAACAGGTACGCTTGGAAAATACAGATCCTCCAAGCTATCTTCTGCTCCGGCATCGATCGAAGTAGTGTCCAGAAAGACGCTGGCACGCCACAATTATCTGGCGGTTGTCGAAGTTGAGAGAAAGCGCTTTCTGGTTGCCGTCACGGCACAATCTATAAATTTAATATCGGTCATCGATGTCGAAGAAAACATGACCGCTCTTGAAAACAGTGTTTTATTCCCCGAGAACAATTTTCCCCAATTATTTCTTACCGACAGCAGTATGGATCAAAACAACGGGTCGCCATGGAAGGCAACACCCAGGCAAACGCCAATGGCATGGGATGCTTTTATAGAGAAACTGCGCGGAATAACCATCAGACATTAAAAAGTTATTCCGACAGAAGATCCCCTGGAGACTTCTTTTGCGAAAATATCATTTATATCGGGCTCTTCAACAAGCGGCTCTCACAGACACACGTCAAAAATCGCTTGTTAAGAGACGTCACTATGTAGCTTTATACCAACAAATAGGTTTTTCACCGCTGGTATCCGTCCAAGCAAGGCGGATATAAAATGAGATACGATTACATTGCCGCGGCCTCACCGAGCGTAAATATCAACCTCAGCGGATTGCACGCCCCGTCAAGTGCTCTTGTTATTATCGTCGGCCTGACATTACTCTCGATCGCACCGTCATTGCTTATTCTAATGACAGGCTTTACAAGAATTTTTATTGTTCTAGGATTGACCAGAAGTGCGTTGGGACTGCAGAATACCCCGCCGAACCAGGTGATAGCCGGCTTAGCACTTTTTATATCCCTGGCAATCATGGCGCCCGTCCTCGGACAAATAAATCATGTCGCCGTACAGCCCTATTTACACGGCAAAGTAAATGCTACGCAAGCGATAGAAAAAGGGGAAGTCCCTCTAAAATCCTGGATGCTCAAGCAAACCAGAGACAGTGAACTCTCGATGTTTGCCGGCAACAAGCAAAACTTACTAAAGGATCCGGCTAAACTTCCCATGACTGTTGTCATTCCGGCCTTTGTCCTGTCTGAGGTTCAAAGTGCATTCATTATAGGGTTTGTGATCTTCTTACCCTTTATGATCATAGACCTCGTTGTTGCCTCTATCTTGATGGCAATGGGTATGTTTATGTTACCCCCAACCCTGGTCTCGCTGCCGTTCAAGATATTGCTCTTCGTATTGGTAGACGGGTGGTCGCTAGTCGTCCACTCCCTGTTGCTGAGTTTCCATTAACGACCATGACGTCATCTACCACCGTAACTTTAATCGGGCAAGCCATTGTGTTGATAGCGGAACTCTGCGGTCCCATTCTCATCGCGACTTTGGTAGTCGGACTTATCATATCACTCTTCCAAGCCGTTACTTCAATTCAAGAATTTACACTTACTTTCTTACCAAAATTACTAGTCGTCGCATTGATATTGGCTATATCGGGTCATTGGATGATAACAGAATTGACCGATTACACCACCCAATTATTTGCCCTGATACCAAAGCTCTTGTCGTAGCCATGATCCACATCCCGCTTGCTGACATACTCGCCTATTTTCTAGGTATGGTGCGAGCAACAGTCTTTCTTTTCACATGTCCTCCACTCACGACATCTGCCATTCCTTTTCAAGCCAGAGTGGCGATCGCTGGAGGCCTCTCGCTGGCAGCCCTCCCCGTCATATCGCACGAATACTTGATAACTTCCGATATTGCTCTAATTGGTGCCCTGGTTACACAGGTGATACTGGGTGCCTTAATTGGTCTTGTCGTACAATTATTTATCGGGGCGATTCAAGCAGCAGGAACAGTGATCGACCAATTTTCTGGCCTAAATCTTCCTCCGGCAATCGACCCGCTCAGCCTGGATCAATCCCCCATTATTGCTAAAGCTTACGAATGGACAACCACGATGCTCTTTTTTTCAACCGGAGCATACATCTTGGTTTTTAAAGGATTTGAGAAAAGTTTTTCCATCTTCGGTACCACTATCCCCTTGTCCTACTTTAGAAATATATCTTCTCTGATTACTTCTGATATGGTGAGGTTTTTTGCCGCCACGGTGGAAATAGCAGCCCCTTTAGTGGCTGTGGTATTTTCTTCTCAAATCCTACTCGGGTTACTTGCCAAGTCCGCTCCCCAGGCCAACATCTATGCTCTCGGGTTTCCTTTGCAGATAGTGGTAATCATATTTACACTTTCTTTAGCCATCTTGGCACTGCCAAATGACCTGATATCGCTGACGCAAAAAGTCGTTTCCCAATTGTTTGGAGGACCATAGTGGCGGCAGACAGCGGGCAAAAAACAGAAAAGCCTACTCCTAAACATGTCAAAGAGGCTCACAAAGAAGGTCGTTTTGCCAAGTCCCCGGATATAGGTTCCTGGTTTAGTCTCACCATACTGATCTTCCTCTTTCCTCTCCTAATGCAAAGGTCAACGGAACTAATAGTAAACTTTCTTGCCCTTGCTTTTTCCTCAATGTCAGCACCATCCCCCGGTCTGGCAGTAGGGCTTCTCGGCAAAGGGCTCTATACAATTTTAGATGCCGCTTTTTTGCCTATCCTATTGGTTGGCATAGTCGGTATAGTTTCCTCCCTGGCGCAAACCGGCCTTAAATTCTCAACAGGAGCAATAGGGTTTAAATGGAAAAAAGTTTCTCCCATGACCGGTATCAAGCGGATTTTTTCTCCCTCCGGAGGTTGGGAATTAGCCAAAAATCTTCTTAGGCTTCTCCTTCTTGTCGGAGTCGGTTACGAAACCGCCCATGCCATGGTCATGGAAATACTCTCCCAGCAAAACTCGGCACTTGGCGACACTTTGAATAAAGCCTCCTCAATGCTTCTAACCTCCCTCAGAGCTATCGCTCTGAGCGCGTTCCTTCTCTCGGGATTTGACTATATATTCCAGCGCCGGCGTTTCAACCAGTCCATGAAAATGACCAAAGAGGAAGTAAAGCGTGAAATGCGAGAGCAGGAGGGATCTCCCGAAGTAAAAAGAGCCCTGCGAAGACGCAGGAACCGCATTTCAAGGTTGCAGCTGCTCTCTGCCATGAAAGAAAGTAGCGTGGTGGTAGTCAACCCCACCCACTTTGCCGTAGCTCTGCGCTACGATAAGAGAAAAGATAAGGCGCCTAGAGTACTGAGCAAAGGTGAGGACGAGGATGCTTTGGCAATCCGCTACGAAGCCATCAGACTGAAAATCCCGATAGTGGAAAATCCCCCTTTGGCAAGGATGATTTACGACACCTGCAATATGAATTCGGAAATTCCCGTTGACTTATATCAAAAAGTGGCTAAATTGTTTGCTTTTGTCTATCAATTATCACCTACAGCAAAACAATTGATAGACATCCACAAAATGTCGTACTCCGATTAAATCTATCCACTGGTAACCGCATTTTATTTAAAAAAAATAAGAATATTTTGGCAAACTCTTTAATTTTGTATCCGTTATACAAGCAAGAGAGCCAGGACGGCACTTAATTTGGTCAAGGATCGACCATAGATATTGGATTGAACCAGTCTATAGGAGCGATCGTTGGCCGACATCGGTAAAACTTTACCAATACCAAAAAATGCCAGCTCATTCAAGCTGTTAGCCGTTCCGTTGGCGGTCGTTTTGGTGGTTGTGATGCTGGTTGTCCCCTTGCCGAGCTTTCTTTTAGACATTCTCATCACCATCAATATCACCGCCGCTATGCTAGTCCTTTTAACGGCGATGAACGTTAAGAAGCCTTTGGAGTTTTCGGTATTTCCCACTCTGCTCCTAATGCTGACCGTATTTCGCTTGGCCCTTAATGTCAGTGCAACCAGATTGGTCTTACTACACGCCTACGCCGGCGTCGTCATAGAAAGTTTCGGACACTTTGTTATAGGTGGTTCCGTCCTAGTCGGCTTAGTAGTGTTTTTGATTCTGATTATCATCCAGTTCGTCGTCATCACCAGCGGATCAGGCCGAGTTGCTGAAGTTGCGGCCAGGTTTACCTTAGATGCCATGCCCGGTAAGCAGATGGCCGTTGACGGAGAGTTGGCCAGCCAATTGATTACAGCTGAACAGGCTAAGCAGCGCAGGGCTGAGATCTCCGAAGAAGCCGACTTCTATGGAGCGATGGACGGAGCGTCAAAATTTGTCCGCGGGGATGCCATTGCCGCTATCGTCATCACCTTGATCAACTTACTCGGCGGTTTGGGAGTCGGAGTACTACAGCACCATGATTCACTCTCTCAGGCGGTTTCCACTTATTCGACCCTATCGGTCGGAGACGGCTTGGTCAGTCAAATCCCCGCACTGCTTCTATCTCTATCCACCGGTATCATTGTCACCAGAGCGGCAACCGAAGATGATCTCGGCAGCAATGTTTTGGGGCAGCTTTCACGCTATCGCCGGGTTGTCCGTACGGCCGCCGCCGTCATCTTCATCCTAGGTATATTGCCTGGTTTGCCGAAAATTCCATTTTTACTCGTGGGCGGAATACTGTTCATACTGGCCTCCAGATTGCCACAAGATGAACAAGAAGAAGCAGAAGAGGTGCAAGAAACTTTGCTCCCACCCCCTCCTTCTCCCGATGCCCCAGCTCAATTGGCCAAAGAAGCTAAAGTAATGCCTCTCGAGTTGGAACTCGGTCTTGATGTCATAGACCTTGTGGATCCGAGAAAAAGAGGAGATCTTCTAGAGCGGGTCAAAGGATTAAGACGGGCATTAGCTCATGAACTTGGGATAGTCATTCCCCCGATACATGCCAAGGATAACGATCAATTGTCGCCGACGCATTACGCTTTTCGGATACACGGAGTCCAGGTAGCCGAAGGAGAAGCTCCCCCCGGTCTATTGCTGGCCGTCGGCAACGGTTTACAGGAATTGGACGGCAGGGAAACCAAAGACCCCGCATACGGTGGCATGGCCAAGTGGATATCACCGGAACTAAGATATCGCGCCACAGTCACAGGTGCCACGGTCGTAGAAAGGTCCGCTGTAATAACGACTCATCTGGCTGAAGTGGTTAGAAAATATGCAGGTGAACTACTGTCCCGTCAGGATGTTAAGTTACTGCTCGATTCGGTTAAAAACGAAAATCCTGTTGCCATAGAAGAGATGGCTTCTGCCAATGTGACACTCGGACATATCCAAAACGTATTACGCAATCTCTTGGAAGAGCAGATTCCCGTCAAAGATCTCGTCAGAATTATCGAAGCTGTCACCGATCAGGCAATGACACAGATCAGAGACTTAGATAGCCTTACTGAGGCTGCTCGCATGGCACTCGGTCCTCAAATAACTTCGCTTTGCACACAAAATTCGATTGTCAATGCCATTGTCTTAGAACCAGCTTTAGAACAAGATCTGGCTTCGCATATCCAGATCACGGAACACGGAAGATATTTGGGAAATTCAGCCGAAGATTTGGAAAGAGTCATAACATCTGTCCAAAATACCTACATGTCGGCTGAAGCCGCCGGGAAGAGTCCGGTATTGGTTTGTTCAAGTTACATCCGCCCCGCCCTAAGAAGGCTTATCCACACCAGATTAGTAAATCTAAAAGTTATCTCCGCGGCAGAAGTCGCGGCCAACGCAAAAATCAGCACGATAGGAGTGATATATCATGTCGCAAACACTACGGTTTGAAGGCAAGTCTCTTGATGAAGCCAGAAAGCACATTATTCATACCACCGGTCGAGATATTGATGAACTGGAGGTGAAACGCCACGGCCGCGAGCTTTACGGAGGACTGTTTGGATTTTTTCAAAAAGAACGCTACGTAATAGAAGTGGCACCCTATGTAGAAAAAAAATCTTCTACCGCCGGAGGTTCATCATTGACTGCTTTTACTTTAAAAACTAGAGGTGACAAGCAGAAAGAAAGAAAAGTAAACGCAACCAAACCAGCGGGGAATTTGGACTCGCTGGCAGAGGGTACCGAGGACTCGTTGGACGTCAATTTTGACCGTGAATTGCAATTGGTATTAAGTAACGCAGGCAGCCTGCTTGGAAGCAACAACAACGAACAGGCCTCAGTAAATACAGCGACCAGGCAGTTCCCCAATGAAAGATATCAAAGCGCCTTCGGTGGGACAGATGAATATAATACACCGGCAACAAGTGAACACGGTGGTCAAAATATAGGAATCTATGAGGCTCCCCTGAGAGCCGAGACATCCAAAGCTCCCACGAAACAGGAAACGATCAAAGCCATTCCAGGTCACCTCTATGACTTTATCGATATCGATCGCTTAAACACTGCTTTCTCTCAAGATGTCTTAAACTTGCTTGATGCAGTAAAAGCCCCGGCTGATTTTCCAAAAAAGCAGTCCTTTCTCTTGGGGTTGATCGGCGACCTAGAACTTGCTGTTCGAGCCTTTACAACCATAGATGAGTACTATCAAGGCGAGACAGACCTGATTATCATGAGTGACCGGGTCATCTCGAGAAACACCACTACTTTGAAAGTGAAAACTCCCCAAGAACTGGGAGAAGTCATCATCGAACAGCGACTTGCACAGAAAAAAACAGTCGTCATATTCGATCAAAAATCACATCTTGATAATCTACAAAAGTCAATTATGGTTGCCGTTCCAGACGCCCTTTGGGCCGCTGTCAGCGCTGATTACGACATCAACCAAGTAAATGCTCTGGACTTGTGCACAAACGGTATCGATGCCTTAATCATTTACGGCCTAGCCTCAGCAAACAATCCTTTGGCATTTTTCGGCCAGCGCTGGCCCCTAGCTTATGTGGATGGATGGCGTGCTTCAAAAGCGGCAATTCTGGCAAAACTGATGGAGACAAATAACCTGTCATGAACGGAAAAGAGGGCTTCTTTATTAACGAGTTGATCAGGTTCGGACCATTTTTGACAGTCCTCTTAGCTACTCTGGCCTGCCTGGAAAACATCAGGGAATTTCTTGCCGGGCAAGTTAACTTTACAGCCATGGTAGAACGCTATTTCTTAGCCTTTTTGCTAGCGATGATAGCGGTTCGCCTTTTTACAAAACTGGTACTGGCTTATGCCGGTAATGATCAAAGAAATCAAAACGTCGTATCCGCTAGTGGTAAATCAAATAAGAAAGGTAAAAAATGACTGGAAATAATCAGGACTCATGGACCGTTAGCAACAATGTGAACGAGAAAAATATTGCATTGCTGGACAGACCCGCCATGGTGGCAAATGGGTTCAAAGACGATAGATCTTCAGGAAACAACGGACAAAATCGCTCTACGGCCAATCAAGATGACCGACAAAATCACCTGCTTGATAAGTTGGAAAAATTTACGGCGGCCACTAGGGATTTGTTACAGTCTGTTTTGGGTCTTGAGTTTCAATTGGCAGCCCTTACCTCCTTAACGGAGCATTTTGGCTCGCGCTATAACGAAAGAGCAACAGTTGAACTGCAAGCCTCATCAGAGAGAGTTCACTTGGTGGAAACACGCAGAATTTCTCTAATGCCAGCGATACTTGAGGCATTAGGGCTTCACGACAAAGCAGATTTAGGCGAAATAGCCGTCTGCGCCCCCGAGCCTTTTGCCTCCATATTGTCCGATGCCAGGATAGATCTTATTCGGGCCAGAGAAAGAATAGGTATTCTAAAAACCAGTGCGGAAGAGGTTCTCGGCCGACGTATCGCCTTAGCGGAAGAAGCTTTTCGTTCACCGGGTGCCCCAGCAGAAGCCATATACGGTAAAGGAAGAGCGGCGATACCCCGCATTGTTAACAATATATTGTGAGGATAGATGAGCGATCTTAGTCTGCAGATAGCAGCTTCGGCGGTAGCCGCTGATCAGGCGGCCTTGGATACGGCGGCCAACAACTTGGCTAATATCTCGACGCCCGGATACGCCCAACAAGTTGTCAACCTATCGGACTTCACCCCGTCAACTGCTCAAGGTGTCGGAGAAGGTGTACAGATTGTTTCAGTTACTCAAGATACTTCCGCTTTAAACGAGCAACAAAATCTCATCGCTCAAGGTCAGCTCGGATCTGCAAACGAATCATCTCAGATTATGGGAATTATCCAAAACAGCTTTCCCGAACCAAGCAGCACCGGTCTTCAGTCGCAACTGAGCGCCCTCTGGTCTGACTTGTCGAATTTGGCTACTCAACCGAATTCCTCCGCCGCTCAGCAACAGGTTGTCCAAGACGCATCCAACGTGGCAACGACGCTGAATACCACCTATGAGCAACTTTCAAGTACCTCACAACAACTTGTCAATAACTTGGGAGGCGTGGGCAGTAATAATTCTGGCTACGTCGGTCAGGCAAATCAGTTGATCACAGATATAGCCAATCTCAACGGATCAATAATAGCGGCTCAGAACGGGGGTCAGAATATAAACGCTTTGAGCGACCAAAGGCGTGCCGACATTACATCTCTCGGAACACTTCTCGGTATCCGAACCGTTTCAGAGACAAATGGCAGTGTAACCGTTTTATCCGGCGGGATTCAACTAGTTTCTGGAACGAACGGCGTTCAGCTACAGACAACCGGACAACCGACAACTTCCAATTTGGCAGTTGAGACGACAGCGGGTAATGTATTGCCAAGCGGTGGAAAAATAGGTGCGCTTCTACAATCTGTGAACATAACCATACCGGGATATCAGACACAACTATCGAAAGTGGCTGACTCCCTGGCAACCAACATGAATACCTTACAATCGCAAGGAGTAAGTTCCTCTGGCGTTCCCGGTCCAACATCAGCGGCAGCGGCACCGCCATATGCGGGGGCTACTCTTCCCAGTATTTTCGTTGATAACTCCTCAACCACAACTTATACAACCGGGACGACATCTGCTGCTACAATAGCAATCAATCCGCAACTTCTCGCCAATGCCTCTTTGATAGCGACGGCGGCCGGTACCTCTACCGCCGGAGTGGCAACCATCGACCCCACCACCGCACAGCAAATGGCTAATTTGGGCCAGCTTGCCGCCGGTCCCAATTCCATTTATCAATCGTTGGTGGCAACCGTAGGCAATAATGCAGCGCAAGCCAATAATACACAAACAACGACACAAGCTATGGCTAATTCGACTTCCGCCCAATTGTCTAGTGTAGAAGGTGTCAGCACCAATGAACAAACGGTGAATATGCTGAGCGCCCAACAGGCATATCAGGCCAGCGCTGCTGTCATAAATTCCACGACAACAGTTCTAAACGCACTATTAGCGGCGGTGTAAAATGAGAATCACTGATTTAACCCTTACAAATCAACTCTCCAACAGTTTGCAAAGTCAAGAGCAGACTATTAATACTTTAGATAATCAACTGGCCTCGGGCACTACCCTACTCACGCCCTCTTCCAACCCGATAGCCGTATCAAACGTTTTAAATTACCAGAACCAACTGGCTCAAATCAACTCTCACCAAAACAACGTCACAACGGCCCAATCCTGGTTGGGAATGGCTAATTCGGCCGCGACTCAAACCATTTCGACCATGCAACAAATAAGAACTATTCTCCTTCAGGCATTAAACGAAGGAGTTAACAATTCGCAAACGTACAATGCCATGGCACAGCAAGTACAAGGTACCGTCACCCAATTGCTGGGGCTGGCCAATACAAGTTACGGACAGACTCAGATATTTGCCGGAACGGCGCTTGTCAACCAAGCTTTCTCAACTTCTGGCACTTACAACGGTAACTCCACTCCTTTTACCATAGACGTTGGTTCAGGATCTCCAATAGCGGCGTCGGTACCGGGAGATCAGCTGTTCGGTGGAGGAACATCTGGGGTTCAAAGTATTTTTACGACCGTCAAAAACATTGTTACCAACCTACAAGCCGGTCCCGGTAGTGCCTCTTATGCCGGGCTACAGGCGGATATGACTGCTCTTGACGCCAATATGCAACAGGCTGAGATATCAGCAACCACCATCGGCGAATCCATGCAGCAGGTCAATGCCGCCAGCAGTGCAAATCAAAATACATCTACGGAGTTGCAAACGGCCATAGCCAATTTGGGATCCGTCAATGTGGCCAGCGTGTCCCCAACTTTGCAAGCTGATCTAACGTCTTACCAGGCGGCACTGTACGCGGTCTCAAAAGCTGTTCCCGAAACGTTAGCACAGTTTATCAATTAGGAATATGAAGGGCCATTATTGTGACCCGGAAAGGACAGCCGGTGCCTCTGGCGACCGAACTTAGGGTATTACCAGCAGTAGATATCGATTTTCCAATAGGCATTCCAGGACTTAGGGGTGTCAGAAAATTTAAGCTCGAGCCTCTCGGGGCCGACGTCAGGGAAAACGCCCTCAACCCATTCGGCAAACTGATTGCCTTAGAACCTGTCCTTCTCTCAGACGGTTCATATGCTGAAGCCTTGAGATTAATAGTAGCCGCTCCGGGACTTCTCTGGCCCAATTATAAAGTGGAAATAGACGAGAGCACACTGGAATTGCTTGAAATTGAGAGCCCCGAAGACGCCGCTGCCCTGGTTGTAATTACGCTCAAAGAGACTTTAGCTCTCTCTACGGCCAACTTATTTGCTCCTATCGTTCTCAATACCAAAAAATACATTGGAGCCCAAATCTTGCCACAGAAACATACGGAAGACTTAATCGCAGCCATACATACACCATTGCCGCAATTCTAAGGTAATATCAATACCATAATGTTGACACTTACCAGAGCAGTCGGGGAAAAAATACTCATCGGAGACGATATCGTCATCGAAGTACGTGCCGTCCTAGATTCCAATCACGTCAGGATAGCGATAGATGCTCCGCGTCAAATCCCCGTTCACCGAGCTGAACATTTTGCTGCTGTATCACAGGCCAACAGGGAAGCCGCTGAGGCGGCACTTACTAACGTCGATGAAAATCTCCTTCATGAAATAAAAACAGAAAAAAAAGACCCTGATGACGATAAAGAATCTGTGAGAAAATAATATTTTTCTCTTTCTCTCCAAAAGATTTTATGCCTTCTTTGCCTCTCTGTCTTTTCTAAGACCAATTATCTCTATGTATTTTATAATACATACATTACTGACAAGTAGTTATTAAAAATTTATCTATTCAATTGCATGAAAAATATGCTTGGGTCAATTATTATATATAGCTAAAGGAGATGGAGATACTGATGTCTACAGACTTTATAAGCGATTCCGTTGATCAAAACAGCAAGAATAAAAAATTATTTGATAATAGTTATTTATCCTCTTTGACAAACAACTATAAATTCTCCATTCTCACTGTGGATGCTTTTATTCCCGGTAGTAACGGTAAAAGTCCTTTTTTTTCTCATCTGGCAAAATTATTCTATTACGGCTTAACAAATCTGGGCTTTGATGTTGAAATAAAAAATAGGTTATTTTATGAAAACAGAGTGCCTATTGTCTTCGGAGCCCATATTTTACAAAACGCAGGCTACCTACCGGGAAACGCCATTATTTTCAACAGCGAGCAATACGACTCTCCTTGGTTTACTAATGACTATATCGATATATTAAAAACTCACTTAGTTTTAGATTACTCCTATAAAAATATAGAGTACTTATCACAACTTGGCATAGATGCTCACCTGATACGCCTCGGCTATGTAACAGAAGAGGATAGAAATCTTGATAGTTCAGTAGGAGAAAAAGATATCGATGTCTTATTTTACGGATCTATCAATCAAAGACGACAGCTTATGCTCGATCTACTGGCAACAGAAGATATCAACCTATACATAACCGACAATGTATTCGGTGAAGAGCTTGACAAATTGGTAGCCAGATCAAAAGTAGTTCTAAATATTCACTTTTATGAAACAAAGATTTTTGAAATAGTAAGAATTAACTATTTATTGACAAACGGGGTTCACGTCGTCAGCGAAGAGGGAGATGACCAGATAGAAAAAGATTACGAACAAGTAGTTACTTTTTTTCCTTATGAAGACTTGTCAGAGAGCATAACGGGAATACTGAATAACTACCCCTTCGATGATCAAAAAATACGCTCTTTCATGCTAGCCCGTCCTCAGGAAAAATTACTGCAAGAAGACTTTCTCCCCTACTTAGATCAAGTAAGCACGATTGCAGAAAAAACATTTCCAACTATAATTAATATCGGCAGCGGCAAAGATTTCAATCCTCTCTATCTCAATATTGATATTTCTCCCGGAACGCATCCAGACATCGTCCATGATATTACAAAACCACTCGAAGAAGAAGGTATCGTATTTGATACCCAACGTTTCGGTAAAATACACCTAAGGAAAGACTGCATTGACACTATCATTTGCAATGATGTCCTGGAGCATCTTCCAGATCTCGTTACGGCAATGACCACATGTCTCACAATACTGAAACCGGGTGGAAAAATGAAGATCAAAGTACCTTATGATTTATCATACGGAGCTTGGCAAGATCCCACCCATGTCAGAGGCTTCAACGAAGAAAGCTGGCGTTACTTTAGCGAGTGGTGTTGGTATTTAGGCTGGACAGAAGCCACCTTTAGAGTAAACAGCATCTCTTTTGAACTGCATCAAATCGGCAGGGAGATGGAAAGCGCCGGTGTCGCTCTCGATATCATCAAAAGGACTCCTCGAGCCGTTGATGCCATGCATGTGGAATTGGAAAAAATGCCTTTGAGCAGTGAAATACAGCAGGCAATCACGGAGTTCAGAGAGCACAAGTACTTATGACTACAAGGCAGAAGATTCTCAAAGCACATATAAAAGTTAATTGAAGTAATTACATTAACTTAGATAACGGTGGTAATAATTTTTCCTTTTACGGCTGGTATGTTCTTTTCCAGATAATTCATGGTACCCAGTAATTCCAGAATTTCTTTTTTTCTCTTTTCCCCGTAATCGATAATCTCTTGCATTTGTCTCTCACACTCTTTTACTCTCTGCAAATATTCCACAGGTACTAAAGAGGTAGGACGAACCAGGAATTCGGGCGGGCATGCGAGCGGGGTCTTTCTCCTTATGGCCATATTGGCATCTTTGATATATTGCTCCAATGCCCCTAAATACTCAAGCCAGGTTGTCATTATTTGCCGCTTCGACTTTGGCTTGCTCACGAGCAACCGCTTCCGTCCATGCATCTTTTAGAGGTAGTACTATATCTTGACAGATTGACAAGATAGATGCGTCTTTTGTCATATTAGCCTTAGTGAGTAGATCTATCAGGGTATTGTATAACCGCCATAAATCTTCACCGCCGGTAAAATTATCTTTTTGCAAGCTTGACCGCAGAACAATTACAATTTTTTGTCCATGCTGTAAGCAATTGTGTGTTTTTTCGATATCTCCGTTTTTTATATATTCTTTCCCGAGTTCTATATCAAGCGCCAGTCTTTCATAGAGGGCGACGAGCAGAGCCGGTTGGGAAATAATCGTCTCAGTTCTTGTCTTCTCATATGCTCTGGCCACTTCATCTTGTGTCATGCTCATAACATTATCCTCCTGTCGTACTGCTTGGTGTAGTGGTGGTTCCTCCGGAAAGTGAACCGAGTAGTCCCGATGAGCCTCCCAAAGCACTCAAATAAGACTGTTCGCTTTTTAGCTGGGCCAAAACTGTTTCCATATTTGTAAACTCAGTCGTCAATTGCTGCTGTTCTTGAACAATCAGCTTTTTTTGGAGAGTAATTTGATTGCCGATCTGGGTAGAGTTACTTTGCAGGGATTGAATTTTACTGGGGATCTCTCCTCCGGTAGTGTTCAAGGTTGTCACGGCCAAGTTTGCCAAAGCGCCCGACAGCCCTTGTGTATAATTAA
Organism: Actinomycetes bacterium; assembly: GCA_021798275.1. Lineage (GTDB taxonomy): Bacteria > Actinomycetota > Acidimicrobiia > Acidimicrobiales > Bog-793 > JAJZMK01. Next base: position 16,565 of record JAJZMK010000136.1, read on the forward strand.
ACGTTCCAAGGGATGTAGTAGAAGTGATTCCGGGTGTCGTCACTTGCAGAGAGAGACCCGCTAAAGTGGGGTCATTGATCGGAGCCGTCAGGATCTGCCCATTGCCAGTGGCTGCCACACCGTTGATAGTACCGGCCACGTCCGTACCGGTAAAGGAAGTACCGACAATTCCCAGGACATCAGTAGACGACGATGAGACCGAGAAACTTGCGGCCGATCCGTAATTACCGGAAGTAATTTGCAAAATACTCGAAGACCCAGAGGCAACCACTTGGGCAGATAAATTCAGTCCACCTTGGGCAAAAGCACTGTCCAGTCCACTTGCTATTTGGGAAAGCGTCTCTCCAGACGTCACGCCATAGTTGACCGATTGACTTCCTGAAGTTATCGTATAAGTATCAGCTGAGGAAACGCTTGCTGAAGATGATGAAAAAGTTGCGGTTCCGTTATCTGTGGCCTGTGAAGCAGATTGCGATATGGTCACATTGTAGCTGCCGGCTTGGGTTGAATTGGAAGCATAAACCAAACCGACATCTTGAGATGTCGCACCAGAATAAGAAGGGGTAAAAGTTCCTCCTTCTGTAAACATAGCAGCCACTCCGGTAGGGTTATTTTGAAAATCAGTGGCAAATGTCGAGGCATTAAAGTTGATCTGCTCGGTTTTCCCGTTGATAGAAATACCGGCTGCCGAACCTGTCGTTCCGGTGTCGGGAACGCTTGAAGAGCCTATAGCCTGACTAAAGATGGATAAAACTTGCTGGGCCAGATTCTGTAACTGGACATCGCCGTTCAGAGGCCCCGCTGTGTTGGTTTGCTGATTGTATGCCGTATCTGTACTGATGGTCTGAAGAAGAGTATTGGCAGCGTTGACAAAGCTGCTAACTTGCTGGGACACCTGAGAGGCATTTGGTGCCACGGAAATTGTAACAGGTGATGAGGAAGTTTGATTGAGAGTTATATTGACACCGGAAAGTAGGCTGCTAACGGTGTTGGAAGCCGACTGTATCTCAAAGCCACCGGTCCCGCCAAGAGTCAAAATGGCATTTTGTCCCTGAGTAATCGTCTGTAAGGTTCCAAGGCCGGAAGATGAAAAAGCAGTCGGACTGATCGATATATCATTTGCCGCCCCAGTCTGGTTAGATGTAAGAGACAACGCGTACTCATTGGTCCCCACGGCAAGAGCCTGTGCTGAAACTCCGATATTAGCGTTATTGATGGCAGATACGACAGAGGCCAAAGAACCGTTCCCAACGGAAATATTTTGCGCCGTTATTGATCCTATAGTGAGCCCCGAGGTGCCTAAAGTAGCCGATATAGTTCCCCCCGTGCCCGAGGTAAGAGAGACCTGAGTTGGAGTAGTTCCGGAAATATCAGTAATGGTATTACTGGTACCGTCGACGTTGATAATACCATTTACTCCCGTCACGGCTGATGACATGCTTGAAAGACCTAGAGCGGTATTGGCAGATCCGCTTCCAACCTCTAAGGTGGCAGCGGAGCCCTGTTCGGTAGTGGCCATGACAAGTTGTCCGGAGGAATTAACCGAAGCTGTCAGCAACCCCTGTGATGAAGCCGTTACAGCTGTTGCCAATTGTTGAGCGGTATAAGTACCGCTAGCGATAGTAAAGGTGTAGTTGGTGCCATCTATCGCTACAGCCAACTGGTCATTCGATGTGGTAATCGATGTAGAGCTTGCCAGCGGAGTAGCCGAGGTTACGCTTGCCCCTTGAGAGGCTTGGGTAACTGATATGGAGTGCTGCCCGAGAGTAAGTGATGACCCACTCATTGAAGAAATACCGATCCCAGAAGCACCGGAGGCCAGCAAAAGATCGCCTGAGGCCACTACATCGCTTGTCGAAGACACTGTCCCGCTTGACAGCATAGAATTGGCGGTAGCCAATTGATTGACATCAAATGTCACCGAGCCGCTTGAAGCACCGCTACCGACGGTTGCCGAAGCAACTTGACTATTACTGGAAGTTGCGGCTACGGAACCTGTAAAAGCGCCCTGAGAAGTAAGAGCGTTGGCTGCCGTTTGTAAAGCCTGTATTTGAGACTGAATACCTTGGTAGTCGCTTACTTGCGAATTTAGATTTGCTTGTTGATTTTGTAGATCGAAAAGAGGTTGCTCGGCAACCTGTAAATATGCACTTATGATTTGTTGTGTATTGAGACCGGACATTATACCGGTAAATGAGACCGGTGGCATGGAACCTATTGACACCTCTACTCCTTTCCATCCCAGAAGCCGGTTTTGAGGTTAAGTAAATATCTCAAAACCGGCTCTTTGGGTATTTGCCCTATGGGGTTTTATTAGATAAGTTTCAAGGCCAACTGAGGGATTTGTTGTGCCTGCGAAAGTACCGTGACACCGGATTGCTCCAGGATCTGTAGTGAGGTGAACTGAGTGGTGGCGCTGGCTACGTTCACATCCACCAAATTTGCATTCGCTGAAGTCAGGTTTTGCTGCGCAACCGTTACGTTAGCCGAAAGCGCTTGTATCTGGTTTTGTGAAGAACCTATAGAGGCCGCAGCGGAAGCCAAAGCTGCTATGGCTGACTGCACGGCACTCATAGCGGCTTGAGCCGATGTCACAGATAGCAAGCTCAAAGTTGATACTGCCAATGATGCCGAAGTGGTGGTGGTAAGTGAGACGGCAACCTGGTTGCTTGAAAGATTTTGTGGACCTACTTGGAAAGTAAGTACAGAGTTACTTCCATTCAAGAGGCTCACGCCGGCAAACGTGGTGGAGTTTGCGATCTGGTCTAACTGAGAAATCAATGCCTGAAATTCGTTGTTATCAGCGCTAGAGGCAGTGCTGTTGCTCGCTGTTGTAGTATTTGCTGCCTGAGTAGCGATGGTGTTTGCTTGCTGCAAGATGGCCTCTTGCTGATTCATGGCACCTTGAGCTGTCTGTAGCACAGAAACTGCGGTCTGTGCGTTGCTGACAGCTGCGCCGTAACCGTTTATTTCAGACTGTAGAGACTGACTGATCGCATAACCTGCGGGGTTATCAGCGGCGGTTTGAATTTGCAAACCGGAACTCAATTGGCTTACGATGCCCTGCAATGCAGCATCGGTTGCATTTAAGTTATTCTGAGCTCCCAAAGCTGAAAGGTTGGTGTTGATAAATAACATATTTTGTCCTCCTTGACGAGTATAATCGGCGGCCTTGCCGACAACCACAGGCCTTCCTTGGCCCAAGTTTCCTTACGACACTTTAGAGATCAATATTTCCTCCAAATCAAAAAAAAATTTTATCTTTGATAAGCAAATAACATCATATACAGGAAAAAATACAAACCCTTTTTCCGTTAATACTATTGCCAGACATTGGCCGATGTCTGGCAATAGTTAAAATCTACTAGATACCGCTAGAGAGGATTCATGACACTAATAACACTTTGCATGATAATAAAAAATGAAGAAGCAGAACTTCCCTTGGTGCTTGACTCTGCCAAAGGTTTAGTAGATGAAATGGTGATTTATGACACCGGCTCCACGGATAATTCCGTTGTTACGGCACGTCGCCTGGGAGCAAAAGTCATCGAAGGATACTGGGATAGCGATTTTTCAAGAGCCCGCAACGCATCTTTAGAAGCTTGTAGTAGCGAATGGATTCTCTGGTTAGACGCCGATGAGGCAATCCACGGCAACTTTGCCCTCACAAGAGAAATACTGGAAAAAGAGGAACAATTAGATGCTTTTCTCATCCCCATAGAATCAGTCGAACTGCATGGCATCGGAACGGCTGCTACTTTTCATGCCACCAGGCTGTTTCGAAGAGAAAAATGTCATTGGTCAGGTCCCTTGCACGAACAAGTCACTCTCAGATCAGATGATGATTTTCCAGCTGCCCTTTTTATGCATCACTTACGTATTTTACATCGCGGATATACCAACATGAAGTGGAAGTCTAAAGATCTTATCAATAGAAATTTGGCTATTGCCAAAAAAGCATTGGATGACCCCAACGTACCGAAAGCACGCGCATTGTTTGACTACGGCAGAACCCTGACACAAGGTGACGACCCACTATCTGCTGTCCCGATCCTAGAGGAAGCAGCAGCAACTACCGACTCCCCCACCATCAAACGAGCTGCATATCGCGTTATGTTTGAAATTTACCTGACATTTTCCATGCTGGATCAAGCTGAAGAGGTAATTAACATATTGAGAAAAGAGTATAAGACTTCTTATACCGTGGATTCTATGTATGCCAAATTGCTTTTGGAGAAAAAATCTTATCAAGAATGTATCCGAATTGTAGACCGTATCCCTTATTCAACAACTGATGATGACGGAGTGGAAATAGGTCGCCACAACTTGGCCTGGATTAAAGCAAATGCCCAAAGCAGTCTAAATAGACCGGGAGAAGCCGCTGATACGTTATTAAATGTTCTCCGCCAACAGGGAAAATTGGATGAAAATTTACGTGTCTTGGTTTCTTATCTACAAGAGGCCGGCCGCGAAGTAGAGGAGATAGCCACCGCTACCAGAGAAGAATCAGTGGGTATTATGTCGGCTTTGGCTGGTACTTTAAATATAGAAGATGCCGACCGTTTGCTGGCCAAATTCCTCGAGATCTACCCGAGAAAAAAAGAGCCTTTGGCGGCTTTGATTAACAGACTGAGCGAACTTCCGATAGCCAGACAATTATGGTGGTCAAATGAATTACGCACCAGGGGTCTAAGCGAAGAATGTCCTTTAATTAAAACGATAAAAAATATCGATATTGATCTGGCCAAAAGGTTACTCGCCGGAGCAGCCGCTTATTTGACATTTCAAGACCAAAGGGCGGCGGACGAAGGTCGAAAAATTTATTCTAAAATAAACGACGATACCAAAAATTTACTTGACCCCCAGATCAATGGAATCAGTCCCGCTTATTTAGAAATTATTCGTTCCGGCACCAAAGCCGCTCATATCACGCTTATTCCATGTTCGTGCGCCGGTTATGAACACTATATCTACATAGGATCCAAAAAATCGGCTTTAGGCGGGGAGTCATTTCCAAATAGCGGTAGTTTTGATAAAAATTTCTCTCCTCCCCTTCCTATATCTAAGGAGATTTTCCATGAAATCAAACTGGATTCTCTTGTAGCATGCCTATCTCACATAGACGCCTCGCGATTCTTGAAAACCTGCCACAATCTACTTAGAGACGGTGGACGCCTTAAATTCAAAGTCACCGATATCTACGGAGCCATCAAGAACCTTGAAAAAGGGGATCTCTCTGGAGCCAGAAAAATACTTTATGCCTCCCGGCCTCAGTCGCAAGACCGGGCCGATATCGACATCCACGATGCCTGGGGCAAAGATGAGATTTGCAATTTTATAACATCAAGCAATTTCTCCGTAGAGGCATTTTCAGTAGGTGACTTTCTTTCTTTTACATGTAAAAAGGAGAGGATAGACTTATCGAAAAGGAGCGTGCGCCCGGTTGAGAATTCTATTCTCCTCCTGGTTAACGAGAAAACCGAGAACAGCGATTTCATAAATTGTTTACAAACGCTGAATGAAAACGGGGATCTCGAGGAATCGGAAGTCGTCATTGTGACATCCGGTCAAAATGACGAAATCAAAACCACGATCGGTCTCCTCGATGGCGATATAGTAAAAATTAATCTAGGCCGAAACATAGATTTTGCCACAGCTCTCGACATCGGCATCCAAAACAGTCATGGGGAAAATATCGTCTACCTCCAGCTTGGGATATCCCCCGCTAAGATCAGCGTTAAAAACCTCGCTGGACAATTAGCTGGGGGAAATACCGGTTTTATCTCCCCGGCTATTGCTGACGAAAATCGGATTATCTTGAATGCCGGCTATAACATCTCTACAGACGATTACCAAAGTCTTGTTATCGAAGCCCATAAGACCTACATGGATGCCAGTCTTCACCTTGAGTCAGATCTGGAAGTAGATGCGATACATCACTTATGCTTTGCCATCAAGAAAAGTACCTATCAAAGTCTTGCCCCACTCACACCGTTTCTAAGGCCACGCGATGCTCTGATCGATCTTTCCTTGAGGGCAAAAGAGGCGGGCTATGTCAATAAGATCGCATCGGCTGAGTACTTAAAAAGCAAATACGCAGCAGATGAGTTGAACAATCCTATACTACTCGGATATCAAGACTTCTTTTATCCCGAGCAGGTATCGCTTGAGATGCTGGAAGCCCAATGGGCAGGACGTGTGATACAAAAGGAAGCAAAAACTTCTTCCGTCACAGCATCAAATCTGCTTCCCACTACAACCGTCATTGAAAGAATACAAAGCGTACTTAGCGTAGCAAATAAGCCAAAATACGGAGGTATAAATCTTATTGCTGATTTTTCCTCAGATATTTCTTACGCCCTTGAGTCATTGATCAAAGAAAGCGGTCTCAGAGTCTCTAAAATTAATTTTGATGGCAACGAAATTAAGCAGATGGATGAGCATGAATTCTTGCATTACTACACTAATTTACTATGTATACCGGGATATCAGTTAGTAGACTTTGTCGGGTATGCCGGAATCGATGTGATTTCTAAAAGATACAACATCTTGTATTGGAATTGGCCGCTTGAAAAACCTCACGACGATGCCCGCAGTGAGACCGCTATGGTGCATGAAATATGGGTGCCTTCAAAATTTACATACAAATCGTTGAAAGACATTTCCTCGCGACCTCTGTACTTAGTACAACCATTTGCAAAATCCGTTATACAGCCGTATTCTGTAATACAAGAGGGGAAAGAAAACGATTTTATTCACGTGACCAGGTTACACAAGGGTTGGGATTGTGAGGTAATTACAGATAATACAATTGCTACTATAAAAACTTTTATCCAAGCATTCAAAGATACAGATACGGCAGGATTAAAAATTATTATTGTCGGTGAAGACTACGGCAAACTATTGTCAGCATGTCAAAGCACTGCCAAAGGCTCCTTGAATATTTCCATTGATGCCACGTTAGATAGGACACTTATAAGAGATGAGATTATCAAATCCAATTGCTATATCTCCCTCCATCAAGCCGGTGCCTATAATCTTGACGCACTGACTGCCATTGCTAATGGGATACCGGTCATAACCACGAACTACGGAGGAATAACCGACTTGATTGGCCCGGATATCGCAGAAGCTGTCCCCTATACTTACCGTAGTCTTAGCGAAAACCTATTTCCGCTTCTCGCCGAAGATGAGTTTGGCGCTCCGGATATGAACTCGGCACTTGCGGCCATGCAAAGAGTAAAAGCTGACTACACGTCGGCACAGCAAAAGGCTTGGTTGGGACGAAAGAGGGTCAATGCCATTTTTTCCTCCAAGCAGAACGTGAAGAGTCTACGTACGAACATAGAGAGAATTGAAAAAAGCAGCGGATCGACAAAAACCATCAACGGCTAGAGATGTCAACAACTCTGTCTGCAAAGTTTGATACCAAAAGAAACGCAACCAAGCGAGACTATTTTAACCGAATCTTCCTTTTGGCTGCATTTACCTCCCGTTATTTTTGCATAAAGAGTTTGTCTAAAAAAGACCGCTTTTACTTCTCCGCCGCCCTGGTGCATATAAGAACCCGAAGTAAAAAAGCGGCTTTTTGGGAAAAAGGTCGATATAGTAATTTTCCTCGATACATCTTTACTATGGCAGGATTGACCAATACTCAGATTGATCAACCGTTTGATCGTTTCGCTGCTATTTTCGAAACACTATCGCTATTTTTTGAGCAAATTTTGTCGACAAAAGATAACCGGATAAGTATATTTCTGAGATCTAAAGAATACCTGCGAAAGAAATACCGATTCACATACCACGAATGGCGGTTCGTCCCAAAAATAAAATACGACTTCAGGATATGTGAGCTACACGGTGCGTTATTTGGTGAAGAATTTGTTACGATTTTCCCTACAGGAAAAGTTGGAAATATTCTGAAATATCACTAAAAGTAGTGTCATACCTACATTAGGTGATGCTATACTAACTTTTTAGGAATATTGATAACGCTGAAAGTGTTGACACATCAGAATACTGTTACATTTTAGTCAAATTGAAAGGCACCAAAATGAAGAAGAGTGATATAGAAAGTATGAACTCTGCTGAATTACAAAATACCTGGTCAAAGTTTCTTACCGATAAGAACCAACAACTTAGGAATGCCTTGATTGTCTATTATCAGTATCTGGTTACTGAAACGGTTAAAAGACTTCCCAATTATGTGATCTCATACTGGGAAAATGAAGAGCTGAAGAGCTTCGGACAAGACGGCTTGGTAAGGGCCATCATGCGTTGGGACGGTCCGGAAATAAGTAAATTTGAAAACTATGCCAGGCGTTGCATCCGAGGAGCGGTTTTCGACGAGTTACGTCGCCTGGACTGGATGCCCCGCTCGACCAGACAACGCGTTGTCACTTACCGCAATACCTATGACCGCATGCTGGCCGAATTCGGACGTACGCCAAAACCTCTGGAAGTATGTAATGCCATGGGCTTAAACGACAAGCAAGCCAGAACCTTGCTTAGCCACGTGGGATCTTCACAATTATTGCATCTAGAAGGTAAATCCGGAAATCAACCCACGTCCGAAGAAACTCTGATGGACTTGGTGGTCGATGAAGGCAATGAGCCTGAGACATTAATCATGTCACTGGCGGACTCGGCGGCGCTTGCCGCGGCGATTGCTACTTTGGGTGAGCGCGAACAAAAAGTACTACACCTATCTTTCGCCGGCGGCCTTACACAAGGCGAAATAGGAAAAGTCCTTGGCGTAGGTGGACCTAGAGTATGCAAAATCCAAAGAAGCGCTCTTGAAAAATTGCGGGCAATACTTACACAAAGCGCATATACTCTGGCCGAGGGTACTTCGACCACAAGAGATGCTCTTTCATATCATGAATTTTCTGCCAAGCAAGATGCAGTAGCCCTCGCTTTTCAAAGCGCATAAAATCCTTCTCAGCACCGCTTGCCTGCCAACCCATAAGATATAAAGACGAGCAAATTACAGATCGAGACAGTAGATAACTTCTCCTTTCCAGAGGAAGCTTTTCCTCAACTTTTGATACCTCCAAGACTCCATGTGGCAATATGGGATCAATGGAGAATAAAACTGAGCAAGCTATCCCTGTTTTGCTTGTCACCAACATCAAAAAATCTCTTATCTGGTATCAAGATCTTGGTTTTAAAGAAGAGTGGAATCATTCCGTCGGCCGCGGTTTTCCGGTATTGACCTCGCTTATAAGAGGAGGGATACGTATTTTTTATCCGAGTATATAAGCGGCAATCCGCCTAGATCCATCATTTACCTGATGATCAACCGACCCGAATCATCTGAACCGGCAAAACAACAACTTTCTGACGGGTTATCGGGACAACAAACTTCCGAAATCACTCTTCACGATCCTGACGGCAACAGAATCAACATCAAGTATCAGTAACTGCCTGGGTCGATCCTAAGCGATTGGTTATATCACTGTACACATTGACGGCCATTTTGTACAACATCTTTTCACTGCCGGAATTAATAACCACATAATCACCTTGCCTTATTCTCCGCAACTTTTCCATCTGAGCGGCGATTCTTTGATCAATTGTATCTTGTGCCATGCCCCTAAGTAAGCGCAGCCTGTAAGATACAACGTCGTCGGGAGCTTCGACGACTATCAAGTGACGCAGCCCATAGAAATCTACGGCACCTGTCTCTACAAGAAGGGCTCCTTCCAGAACGACAACTTTTGGAGGAACGTTTTGTCGTTCCAAAACGTCTATCTGAAAAGATATCTCTTTTCTGATATAGGGATGGGTGATCTCATTTAACATGCGTCCGGAGCCTAAGGAGGAAAAAGCTTTTTCTCCAAGTCTAAGGCGGCTGATCGTACCATCATGATCTAATATGTCAGTCCCGAAATGCGAAATCAGCGAGTTCTTGAGGTCTAAGTTAGTGGCGAGAAGCCGATGAGTAACGACGTCGGCATCAATTACCGAGGCTCCGAGTTCACCCAGATAAGAGCAAAGCAGTGATTTACCGGCAGCAATTCCGCCCGTACAACCAACTTTGATCATATAAGCCACTTTAGTAAAAGAAAAAGCTTAGGTGACTATATGTTGACAAGAAGTACTCAAGCAATTGTAAAAGACGGCCGACAAATGCTCAACGCACAGCTGTCGGCCGTCTTTTACAAGAACTACAAATGCCATAGCCTCTAAGGTAATAGGCATATTGTTAGGCTTATTCTTCGGCCGCAACCTCGGTAGCGCCCTGGTCGACTACCGGTTCACCGGCAGAATGACCATGTAACTCCTCTACGGCAAAGTCGGCCCAAGCTGCCTGAGCTTCGGTTTCGGGGGTAAATTCCATATTTGTGTAATTGTATAGGGCCCCTATGTAGTTACCTTCCTCGTCATAAGCGTGTTCACCGAAAGCTTCACGGTACTCTTCTGCCACGACGCCACCTTCGGCGGCTTGCTTGATGGATAAGCTGATCCGGCGACGTTGTAGATCGATATCGATAATCTTCACCCACAGCTCTTCACCCGGTATGACAACTTGCTCTGGCAAATCGACATGGTGAACAGCCATTTCGGAGATATGGACAAGTCCCTCTATACCTTCTCCTACTTGAACGAAAGCACCGAAAGGTACCAGTTTTGTGATCCGGCCGTAGACAAGTTCTCCGACCTTGTGAGCCATGGCAAATTCGTTCCAAGGATCAACTTGAGTTGCTTTCAAAGAAAGGCTGATTCGCTCTTTGGAAAGGTCAACGTCAAGTACTTTCACCGTTACCTGATCACCCACCGACACAACCGAAGACGGATGGTCAACATGCTTCCAAGAGAGTTCTGATACGTGAATCAAACCGTCCATTCCGCCCAAATCAACGAAAGCTCCGAAGTTCACCACGGAAGAGATTACACCTTGACGGATTTCGCCTGATTTGAGATTGACCAGGAATTCACCGCGCTGTTCTTTTTGAGCTTCTTCTAGAAATGCGCGTCTTGACAATACTACGTTGTTGCGACTTTTCTCGAGTTCGATAACTTTACATTCAAGTATCCTACCCATGTAAGGCTGTAAGTCGCGCACCCGACGGAGCTCGATCAACGATGCCGGCAGGAAGCCGCGCAGACCGATATCTACTATCAAACCGCCTTTGACGACCTCGATAACCGGTCCTCTGACGATTCCGCTACCTTCTTTGATCTTTTCTATATCACCCCATGCTCTCTCGTATTGAGCACGCTTCTTGGAGAGTATCAGTCTACCCTCTTTGTCTTCTTTCTGGAGAACCAAGGCTTCCACATGGTCATTTACAGAAACGATTTCATGGGGGTGGACATCGTTTCGTATTGAAAGCTCTTTGGCCGGTATAACACCTTCCGATTTAAAGCCTATATCCAGTAAAACTTCGTCGCGGTCCACTTTGACTACCGTTCCGTATACCACGTCGCCTTCTTCAAAATCGACGATGGTCTTGGCTATTGCTTCATCAAAAAAACTTCTTTCGACGTCGTTTTCCACTACTTGTCTGGGAATATACTTACCGTTCTCGTCAAATTCACCCATAGGTAAAAGATTGTGAGGTCTGGTAGGGATAAAACCTTCTGCCGGAGCGGAATCTCCGATGCGCGGAGTTGCGGGAATTGTTTTCGTCAGGTCTGACATTATAATGATTATTGCCTTAAATCTACTCGGGCCTACGGATAAAACTTCCATTTTCATCGTAGGCGAACTAATATTAACAGCAGGTAGCTTAGTCAGAAGAAGTCTTGTTGACACGACTTTTGACTTTGTTGTCTGCCGACATTATTATAGCCCAATCCGACACATAAAATTTGCATAAACACTTCCTTTGCCGGCAAAAAAGGGGTCTAAAAGCCTGTCGATAACAGACATTGCATATCAGTCGGGGTTGATTTGACAGGCCATGACTGCGGTTATATAGTCGTTTGTTGTATGTGTGTAAGTAAAAAAGGCAGTAAAATATTTTCAAAGCCCATTCTTGCTGGCTCACATATCTTGTGCATAACTACTTCATGTAGTCTATTTTTACCAAAATCATGCCTTCAGCTAAATTAAACACCGTCGTTATCCGACAGGCTTTTGACGGCAGACTCAACTACGACGCTCTGGTGGTATTGTTACTTCTGGCAATTACGGCGGTGGCTTTCAATGTCGTCAAGACAAAACAGTTCAGACGTTCGGTCTGGGAAAATAAAACTGACAATGTGACTTTACAAGACCTCCCGGACAAAGCTACTCTCGGTCGTGACAAAATAGTCAGATTCAAAAATACACTCAGACTGGGATTTGCCTGCCTATGGATCTTAGACGGTATTTTACAAATGCAATCTTCGATGCCTTTTGGATTGCCGACGTCTGTCATCAAACCGGCTGAATCTGGGTCTCCGCAATGGGTAACTTATCTTGTAAATCACGCCCTCATCCTCTGGGAAAGACACCCGATCACTTATGCTACCGGAGTAGCTTGGATTCAGCTAGGAATAGGGCTTTTGATATTATTGGCCCCGAGCGGGCTTACTTTGCGTCTGGCCGGAGCGCTCAGCGCACTCTGGGGCTTTGGCGTATGGGTTTTTGGTGAGGCTTTCGGAGCAATATTTGCACCGCACCCAAGCTGGCTGCTTGGGACACCGGGGGCTGCTTTACTCTATGTAGCAGGCGGTATTTTACTTTTTTTGCCGGACATTTACTTCTACCAAATTAAACATCAAAAACTACTCTATAGACTGACGGGAATTTACTTTCTTGTCATGCTGATTCTACAGATTTGGCCCGCTAACGGTTATTGGAACTCTAAAAACGGCTCAGCTCCCGGTTATCTGGCCGACCAAGTCCATCAATCGGCACTGATGAGCCAGCCTCGATGGATCACCGATCTCCTAAATTCCTTCTCCGACTTGCTTTTACATGACGCTTTGGCAATTAACCTCATCATTGTTCTGATTCTGGCCTTTACATCCTTTGCTTTTCTGAGTGGCTATAAAAATGTATGCCGGTATGCATTAATTATCCAAACAGCTCTCTCGGTCGCCGTTTGGATACTTTTTCAAGATTTCGGATTCTTGGGAGGAGTGGGGACAGATCCAAATTCCATGATCCCCACATTGATACTCATGTATGGGGTGTACTTTATCAACAAAGAGAACTTAGCAGCTTTTGATCTAAAAAGTTTCTTTGCCGCCGTGGCCTTTGTCGGTAGAGAAATCCTAAAAAAGCCCTCTCCTAGGCCGCTACGTGTACCGGCCATAGATCAGACGCCAAGGATTACAGATCAAGATTATTTGAGCGGCGATCAAGGATTACCGACAGGATGGGCGAAAACCAAAGACTACAAGAAACCGGACTTTTTGAATATGACCGGAACTGACACAGAGACAACAGATGCCAGAGAAATGGATGGTGTTAAGAAAGGGTTTTTACAAAACCTACTCGCTAAATTTAAAAGTAAACCCCTTACCACTCAATTGCGTCTGTTTGTCTCGCTTGAAAGCATGCTGATCATCGCCATGGGGGCGATCCCTATGTCTATATCGGCCTTCAACGGCACAGTCTCCCCCATTGTCGACGAAGCATATAACGGACTTCCAAACAATGTGGGTGGAAATGCCTCTAACTTTACCCTTATAAATACCGACGGACAAAAGGTGTCTTTATCGGCATATAAAAATAAAATAGTATTTTTGGTATTCTTAGACCCGGTATGTACCTCTGATTGCCCCTTGATCGCCCAGGAGATAAAAAGAGCCGACGAAACCTTGGGGCATAAAAGGAAATTTGTCGAATTCATAGCTATAGATGCCAATCCGCTCTACACAGCTGTCTCCTACACTAAAGCGTTTAACAGCCAGGAAGAAATGACGGGACTTAGTAATTGGCAATACCTGACAGCCAACTTGAAAACACTGAACCGGCTATGGGGTGACTACGGCGTCAGCGTTTCTTATGCTCCGGCCGGAGCTATGACTGTACATTCTGAAATAGCTTATTTGATCGGGAAAGGCAATAAAATAAAAGAAATTATCAATGACAGCCCGAGTACAAACAATCTGCTGCAGACGTCGTTTGTCAACGTCATCGACAATGCAATCAATAACTACATAGCTAATGGATAAAAACCGTCACAAGATGAAAAAACAAGTTACAGATACCCGGGAAAAGACCGGACACACCCATAATCGTTTGCTCCCGGCGATAATGGTTATCCTTCTCGGATCGTTTATTTATTCATACGGCAATTCATACGGGCTGACTACGACAAAGAGCCATGTCCCACAAGTCACGACCTGGCCCGATGAACCCTTGGCAACTAGTGTAACCGGAAGATCGTCAAGTGCCGTAGTGCTGCCCATGGGAGAGCAAAATAACGTTTCCGATAGATTCTGGCAACTATTTTACACCGGTAGCTCACCGGGTAAATGGCAAAACGTCATCGGTAAAGTCGGCGTGGCGACAGACGGCGGTCTGACCGTCTACACTACTTCTCGAACTAAGCTACTGCTGCTTGTTCAGCCCACCATTTTTTTGAAATTCTCCCCTGTAGACATAGTGACCGTCAATCCCAAAACTCCCGACAAGAACACATATACCCCCCTAGACCCTCTTCTTTCCAAAACCTTGCCGACTCCGTCTGACCTGACACAGACGTCTAAAAACACTTTCATAGCTATAGCTAAAGCCAAAGATGGGCTTACTTACTTAGTCGATGCCGGTAAGAATACAAACTGGCGGGACTTGAAGATATCTACTAAATCCTCATCTCCCTGTGCAAACAGTGAGATAACGGCTATAAGTCAACTTCAAAATATCCTCTTGATCGGTCTGGGGTGCCCCGGTATCAACAGACAATACGTAGAGTATCAGAACGGCTTGGTAAAGAACAATGCCTTGCAAGTGACAAACTTCGGTTTTCCCTCCCAAGCGGCAATGACCGGATCTTTTGGGAAAAAAAGTTCAAAAGCAAATCTCTCCAATGAAATATTGTTATTTAGCCGAACCGACCATATCTCCCCTACTGGGAGTTATACCTTCTCGGTTTTGGATGCCGTTATTTATAAGGATTCAAAAAAGGTCACACCGAAAGGATTTGACGTTTCGCTCTTTGGAATCAAAAACGCTCAAAATCCCGTTATATCCATGGGAAAAAACACCACCAAGCAACGCTCTTTCCTGCCGGTCGCACCGGACGATCAAGTCCTTTCCGTCGGACGCTATCAAAACTACGGCTACTTTATACTAACCAAAGCACCGCGACAAAATGCGTCTTTATTCCTTTGGCAAAATGCGGAAGGTAATTGGTTAAAAATCGGCAACTTGCCCCCGCATACGGTGACCGTAGTCAAGCCAAACAACGGACCTCTTGAATCATTTAGCACGGACAAAAAACATCTTTTGATATACGACTATTACAGCAAACACAATAAATGGGTTATTTCTCAAAATATTACCGTTGCTCTGCAATACGGGAGCTCCGGCTAAAATCGGTCTATGGAAGA
Source organism: Actinomycetes bacterium (assembly GCA_021798275.1). Taxonomy (GTDB): domain Bacteria; phylum Actinomycetota; class Acidimicrobiia; order Acidimicrobiales; family Bog-793; genus JAJZMK01. The sequence continues at coordinate 32,060 of JAJZMK010000136.1, forward strand.
CTTTGTGTTTTGATAATAAAGTTATTTACCTTTGGCATCTGCCCACGAATGACCCCAGCCGATATTGACTTCCAAGGGGACGTCCAAAGAGACAGCATTTCGCATCTCCTCGAGACAATAGTTTTCCACCGCATCTTTTTCGCTCAAAGGTACTTCTAAAATAATCTCATCGTGTACTTGGAGGACAATATGTGAACTTAATGCCAGGTCACTGATTTTGCGATCCAAATTGACCAAAGCGATCTTGAAGATATCGGCAGCGAGTCCTTGAACTCCGGCGTTCATGGCTTGTCTCTCCGCCGCTTGGCGAACCGCATAGATTGGAGAGCTTAAATCTCGGATATAGCGCCTCCTACCCAGCAGTGTCTCGGTATATCCGCTTTCCTTGGCTGAAGTTATGGCACTTTTCATATATTTTTTTACATCGGGAAAAGCCGCAAAGTAATTCTCGAGTATTTCTTTTGCTTCATTTACCTCAATGGCGAGTCTCTGCGCCAGGCCGTATGCTTCCATCCCATAGATAAGTCCATAACTCACCATCTTGGCTTTTTGCCGCATTTCCGGAGTCACCTGATCCACGCCGACCCCATATACCTTGGCGGCGGTGGCGGTATGGACGTCGATATTTTGAGCAAAAGCTTCAATCAGTCCGGAATCTTTGGCTAAGTGGGCGACAATTCTCAATTCAATCTGGTTGTAGTCAGCTACCAGGAGTAGGTTCCCTTTGTCTGCTATAAAAACCTCTCTGAATTCTTTACCGGCTTCGGTTCTAAGGGGTATGTTATGCAAATTGGGCTTATCGGAAGACAGTCTTCCAGTTCTGGCAACGGTCTGATGAAAAGTTGCGTGGATACGACTGTCCGGCTGCACTTCTTTAATCAAGCCCATGGCATAGGTGGACCTCAGCTTTTCCAATTCTCTATAGCGCAAGATAAATTCGATTATGGGATGTTCGTATCTCAGTTTTTCCAATGTAGCGGCATCGGTGGAAAAAGAGGTCTTCCCTTTGGTCTTCTTGGCAGACACAAGACCCAACTTTTGATAAAGGACTTCGCCCAATTGTTTTGGAGAATTTAAATTAAACGGTTCGTCGACAAATTGAAAAATATTTTTTTCCAGCATGTAAAGCTGCTTTTTTAACTCTAAAAGAATCTCTTCCAATTTTGGCTTATCAACCATAATGCCGTAGAATTCCATTTTTGCCAGTACCAAAGCCAAAGGAATTTCTATTTCATGGAGAAGCACAAGACCATTTACGTCTTTTAGAATGCCCGCCAAAACATCTGAAAGACGCGCTATTATGCATACATATGAGCGAATCAGCTCCCTGTCGGCATCTAAATCAGGAGTACCCTCTCCTTCCGCTATAAAAGCCAACTGTCCCATCTGATCACCTAGACCAATCGTCTGACGGAATTCTTTTTCTAAAAATTTATCCGCCAAACCAGCTATGGTTTCGGCTCCGGTATCTGGATCAATGAGATATGCCGCCAGAGATACGTCGAATATGACGTTTGATAGCGAGAGATTATAATTTAGTAAAAACCTGATGACTTCCTTTGTTTTATAAGTAATACAGTAATTTTGCTCATTTAACAATGTGGACAGTTTTTCCCGAACAAGCCGGTTGTTTAAGTTTTCCGGACTAAGGATAAGGATGTCTTGCGGGTCCCACCCATCTTTTGCCAAATCGTCTATATAGTAGGAAAACAGCGGATGAGCTTTGGCAATATCGTTTATATGTTTTTTAAAGAATTGCTCGTTGGCAGAAGATAAGTTGACCAGCTTTTCCTCCGGAACTACCAGACCGCTTAAGATGAGACCGTTATTGCCGGCAAAAACGTCTTTGGCTAAAAAAATCATCCGTAAATGTGTCTTTGCCTCCAAATTGTTGAGGTGCTCAAGTATTACTTCGTCATCCGTTACCTCAATAGTATTGATTACAGAGATGCTATCCCACCCTCTAAGATTATCAACCCCAAAGTCGCTTACCTGCGGGAGGCTTCCGGTTGTCACGGCTTTGGCCTGACTTGTTTCCTCGATACCAGAAAGATCGCTGGCTCTAAAGGGTGTTGAGCCGTATGAGGTATTTAGTATGGCAAATATTCTCTCCTTCGTACGTCTGATCTTGTAGTTGTTAAAGAGCTGCCCCAAAAGGGGCTGATTTTCATGTCCAAGGAGTAGGTCTTCAAAATCAAACTCGAGTGGTACATCTCTTTTGGCCAAAGTCATTTTTAAATTTAAATAGACTCTTTCTTTACTCTTTAGCAGTTCCTCACTTTGCTTTGGAGAAAGTTCTGCAAGATGAGCATAAATCTCGTCTAAAGAACCGTACGCGTTGATCAACTTAGCGGCTGTTTTTGGGCCAATACCGGCCACTCCCGGTAGATTATCCGAAGGATCCCCGCGCAATGACGCCAAAGTGGGATAATACTCCGGAAAAACTCCCGTCCGCTCTCTGATCTTTTCTTCGTTATAGATATTGTATTCGCTGACACCGCGCATCAGATATAGAACTTCTATATAGGGATCTTGGACCAGTTGGAAAGAATCTCTGTCGCCGGTCACCACAATAATACTTTTCTCCTCAGCGGCACCTTTGGTAGCTACCGTGGCGATAATATCATCGGCCTCGTAGCCGGCATACTCCAAGACCAAAATGTTAAAAGCTAATGCAATTTCTTTGATAGCCTCAACTTGAAAAATAAGGGAGTCGGGAGTTTCTGGGCGACCGTCTTTGTAGTGGGGGTCAATCTTGTCTCTAAATGTAGGCTCAGGCCTGTCAAATGCCATGGCCACACCGGCTGGTTTTATTTCTTCTAACAATTTAGCAAACATCGAGTAAAACCCGTGAATGGCATGGGTTTCATTCCCGTTATCATCTAACAAGCCTGATCCGGCCAAAGCAAAATAAGCTCTATAAGCCAAGGAATGTCCGTCAAGTATTAAATATTTACTCACCTTTGAAGCCTACATTGCCATCGGAGATTTTGTTTTGAGATAGGTAAATCTCCATAAAAGTATTTCCTAAAAGCATGTGAAGAATTATATCTTGTAATATGTTTGTATGGCTAACGGTTACCACCCCCCACTGGAAGAGTATTTGGAAACTATCTACTCTTTAACAGAAGAGGGAGTTCCCACCATCCAAGCCCGTATTGCCGAAAGACTCGGGCACACTCCGCAAACAGTGTCCGAGACTGTACATAAACTGATAAACGAAGGCTACCTAAAAATAGGTCCCCAAAAAGAAATAGTTCTGACTGATTCCGGTCGCAATCTCAGCGAATCGATCGTCAGACGCCACCGATTAGCCGAGAGATTTATTGTCGATGTGCTGGGACTACCTTGGAGCCAGGCTCATATCGAAGCTGGTAAATGGGAGCATGTAATTTCCCCGGAAGTAGAAAATCGCTTTCGGGAACTTCTCGATTACCCCGAAACCTGTCCGCATGGGAACCCTATACCGGGAACCAATTTTGACACCAAAGGACAACGCGCCCTCTCTTGTCTGGATAGAAACAGTTACGCTAGCGTAGCGAGAATTACAGAGCAGATCGAAATTGACCACGACATATTGGCCTATCTGGAACAAACAGGGATTATGCCCGGAAGAAGAATTCAGCTTATCGATAAAACCAAAGACGGCACGTTGCTTATCAAACTACACGGAAGTGATGACAAGGAAGCCGAAACGGTTATGTTGGAAAATAATTTGGCCGAACAGATCTTCTGCTACCCAGAGCACTAAACACCTTGCCTGTTCAAAGAGCCAAAATAAAACGCATCCAAGCTTTTTGAGCCTGCTCTTTATGGAATAGATCGGGTTACAATCGCCAGTAAATAACCTTAGTCAGTTTTGACCGTATTAATTTTCTTTCTTTGGCCGAAGACCGGTTTCTATCACTTCTTTAGCCACGTCTCTCATACTGATACGTCTATCCATAGCCTCTTTTTGAATAAAAGAAAAAGCGTCTTGCTCACTCATAGCCATATCGTCCATGAGTCGTCCTTTTGCCCTGTCAACCCAACGTCTGGTCTCCAGTTGCTCAGCCAGACCTCTTTTATCGGCTGTCAGATTGGCATTTTCCTGCTCTAAGGCCTGCATCTCGCGAAATCTGGCCAAGGCGACCTCAATGGCCGGCAAAAGCTCTTCTTTTTGAAATGGCTTGATCAAGTAAGCAAGCGCTCCTGCATCCCGGGCACGATCGATCAACGATCTTTGGCTAAAAGCGGTAAGTATCAAAATAGCCATTCTGTGATTTGTTTGAATATGCTTAGCGGCGGTCAAACCGTCCAAACCGGGCATTTTGATATCCAAGATAGCCAAGTCAGGATTCAGCTCGGAAGCCAGACGGACGGCTTCGTCACCTCGGCCGGTTTCCGCCACAACGTCGTATCCTTCTTCCAAAAGCATTTCACGTAAGTCAAGCCGGACAATGGCTTCGTCTTCTGCAATTAATACCCGTGTCATCATTATCACCTCTAAAGAAGCTTTTTGAGAAGCTCTTCCCGCTCTCTTTCCAATTTTAAAACCATGCCGTATGCTTTGTCGACATTCTGCAATGCCAGCTCGGCGTGCCGCCTGGTTGCATCTGCTTGCTCTTTATCAAACAAGGTATCAGATACCAAAGCCCTAATTCTACCTTCTTCCGCCATTTGAGCAAGAGTATCTGCTTGTTCTCGCAATGCTTCTAAAGCCTCTTTCTCCTTAACCAGTCGTTCATTGAGAATAAACAGGTTATTTTCAATCCGGGAAGCGGAGCGAGGAAAAACTTTTCTTCTCATAAAACCCTAAAATGACCACCGACATTCGAACCTTCCAATAGGATATCTTACACCTAGAAGAGAATGGAAAACATTAACGTTATTTGAGCAAAGTTTCATTTTGGATAAAAATATTGCGGTCGGTAAGTACTAAGTGCCGAATTCCCTTCTAAATTACTAAGCCCGCTTTGGGTATTTTTTATCTCCTTAGATACCGAAGCTACATTTGGAGATTCGACGTCAAATGGATCTATAACGAGCTTCCTACCGATACCGATATCGCTTGGGACATCAATATAACCATTGGTCATCAGATGAGGTTTTGTGATGTCTGCTTTGTAATAATTTTCTGAAGGACCCAGATCTGACGATAATTCCACCTCATCCAAACAGGCCAAGGCCAGTGAACAAGATCTGGCAATACCGGCCTCATACATGCCACCCAGACTGCACTTTAGGCCATATTCCTTGGCCAGTTGCATGGCAGAGATCGCGGGTAATATACCACCCAATCGACCTGGTTTGATCACAACGGCATCGGCCAGAGAGAGTCTTCCGATCATTTCTATCTGCAACCTGTCATAGGCCGATTCATCAAGCAATATGGGACAAGAGATATTTTGACGTAAATCTTTTATACGGAAAATATCATTTACCCCAAAAGGTTGTTCGATGGCGGTGATTCTGTCATCCAAACCTGCCATATAGTTCAAAAGTCCGATACCCTCTTTGTCTGGGATATATGACTCGTTGGCATCCAAGACAAGCTCGAACTCCCTGGCACTAGGAAAATTAGTCGCTATTGCCTTTAAGATATCTATATCACTACCGGGCATTATTTTACACTTGATTCTCTTGTAACCTTTAGTCAAAGCTGCTTCAATCCGGGCTAAGGTCATTTCCGGGTCACGATAAGACCCTATTGTGATACCCGCTGGCACTTTGGCCTGACCAGATTGACCGTTTTTAATCCAACTAAGTAAAGAAATCTTTTCAGAACCGGTTATGACATCAATCAATGCCATTTCAACGGCAGCTTTAGCCAGATGATGGCCTTTAATACATTCAAAAAAAGACATGATAACTGCCAAAGTTGTATGTTTACTGTCTAGTAATAGGCGAGGTATCAAAAAATCACCCAAAACGAATTCTTCAGAGTTTAGATATTGGGATGAATAATAAGGGTCAGCCAGAGCCGAACACTCCCCCACACCCACGCCAAGAGAGGTTTCAATCCTCACCAAGACGATCGGGCGCCGATCTATGACACCGTGAGCTGTTGTCATAGGTTCAACCAACCTAAGATCGATACGGGTCATAGCAATTTCGTGGATATCGAAAGATAAATTCATTAATCGCTCATAATTATTTTGAATAATCACTCCTTTGTAATATGGAAAACATGTAATCTCTAATCATTGCCCGGGTGGCGGAATGGTAGACGCGGCGGCCTCAAAAGCCGTTGTTCGAAAGGGCGTGCGGGTTCGAGTCCCGCCCCGGGCACCACTTCCACGCAAGTTGTAAGCCTAAGATGAGCACCATAAAACTGCTTTATCTCTTTATCCTACACATCTTTACAAATTCCCGGTTGTCAATTTAAAATTTAACCCGCAATGGATTTACGGCAATCCGTCGCAAAATCGGTGATTATAAAAAATCCCTACCTCATCAATCCATATCCTATGAAGCGATAGACAATCAAAATAGTAGACGGAATATAACAATATGTTAAATACCCAGTAGAAAAATACTTTTTAGCTTTCTTTTATGCTACTTTATATCAATTCCTCTCTTTAGTAACAAAAGGAATTTCATTTAGTATTTTGTCATTCAGATCCATGTTGGAATGCATTGTTTTTATTATATAAATTGAATCGGTTTTATATTATATATTGATATCAAACGGATCACCAATCACAAATAAATTTAATAAAAAATATTCTGTGATTATATTTTACAATTACGATTTAATCGTAAAATAATTTATACAAAGATCAAAGAGTTCTCTATAATTGTTTCTATGCAGCCGGAAATGATGATTTATACACAAGGAGACGTAAATGCCTATTAGGACTATCACTCAAGATCTGTGTGATATTTGTTATAGCGATACCTCAGACAGCGTAGAGGCAACTAACAAACTCAGATTCGCTTGGCAAAATAAACCCTATATTTTATTGACATGTGACCGTCACGCCGTTGAGATTGCCGACCAATTCTCTAAATTGACCAAACTAGGCTCACCGGAAACAAAACCTCATACCCTCAATGCTACGAAAAACCATGGCCATCATTTGGGATCGGGGAGAAATAAGTCGGCTCTTTCTTCACTGAGCGAAACAGAGAAAAATAAATTCAGACTGTGGGCTAATATGCCAAATGCCAGACGTATATCCGATCAAAGAGTATACGAATGGATCAGGCTTGGAAAACCGTAATGACAAAATAAATATTGATGCATATTTTGTCAATGAACATTAACTTTTACCTACAGCAGTTATCAAAATACCCTAAAAGCAAACTATTTTAAAAAAATATTGACAAAAATATAGAAGCAGCTATCGGAAACGCTACGACGAAAAACAGGAAGATAGTTCAGGCTATTTAAAATCGCTCAAGTGTTCTGCGACAAATTCAGCCAAAGTAACAGGCAAAGAAAAATCGGGCGCTATAGTCGCCGCTACACCTTCACACATAACTATTGTTTTGACCAGCAAGAACAATTGCGAAGGAAATCTCAGCTTATAGCGTTTTCCGGTGGTCAACACGTCCATAAGCAGCGATCCCAATTTGATATCACCCAATTGTGTTGTGATATAGCTTGTTGTCATGCGCTCCAATTCTGAAATAAAAGCATCCGAGATATCATTCGTCGATACTCCAAGAGCTGCTAATGCTTTGGCACTCTTTTTCATATCCAAAGACACTATGGCCAATGCAATATCAATTAATTGATGTCGTATCTGTTCATCCAAGATGCCCACCATGCCAAAATCCAGGAAAGCCAGCTCCAGATCAAACAGGATTAATATATTACCCTGATGCGGATCGGCATGGTAAAAACCGTCGAGAAAGACCATTTGTAAATAACTTTTTGTAAAAAGAGAGGCAATCTTTAGTTTTTCTTGACTAGATATTGCTGACAGCAGCATATCGTCTATCTTATGACCCTCCAGATATTCAAGTGTCAATACATTATGGGTTGAATACTCAAAAAAGACCTCCGGTATCCGAACGTCTAAATTGCTCAAAGACTTCTTGAATTTTATACAATTGGTAGCCTCGCTCAAATAATCAAGCTCCCGCAAAATCGTTACCTTGAATTCCGATACGAAACCCTGAAAATCAATTTCTTTCAAGTAAGACAATTTGAAAAACTTCATCTTTGTCAAATGTTCTAAAATGGCTATATCTATAGAAATCAATTCCCGTACACCGGGTTTGACTACTTTAACCACAACGTCACTACCGTCATGCAGACCGGCTAAATGAACTTGTCCTATGGATGCGGTTGCCAAAGGTTTATCTTGAAAATATCTAAATATTTCATCTATATTTTTAGCAAAGTCTGCTTCAATAATATTTTTAATTTCTAGGGCGTCTTTGGGGAGAATATGATCCTGCAAGTTAGCCAATGCCGTCATCCAAAAGGTCGGAACAATGTCGGTTCTGGTTGACAAGACCTGGCCCATCTTGATAAATGTCGGACCGAGTATAGAAAACATCTCTGTAATGCGTTTGCTCAGCACAACCTCTTGATAAGCTGCCAAACGGCTTTGCCATCGGGTGGATCGCTCCGTAGACATCGGGACATGCTTTGAATGATTTTTGTTGTCACCCGAAGGTGACAACAAAATACCGCTACCGCCAAAAAGTATTTTTAGCGCAAAAAGAAATGTATCCTTAAAAAGATAGGCGATTTGAATAGCTGCGGTAGAGAAAATAGCGATACTTCTCGATAAAATCGGTAGGTAGGACTTGATTTTAACCAGTTTGGCAGCACTTAGGCGAACTGCTTTTTCGTAGGATCCCCTATACATTAAGCATCATCATACGCTTGCCGATCATAGCCAAAAAACTTACAGAATTACCGTCTGAGAATTAATTATATTATAAAAATAATATAGACATCTTGGTACTAAATATTTACCTCGTTGAACTTTCCGCCGGTGAAGAACCTCAGAGCCACAAGATAGTCATTAAGTTGGGAAACGATATTCGTGCTATTGATCACATAGAACGATATAGTTCTCTCTATTTAGATCAGAAGTCCTACATTATTAATCATGTACTTTACTTGATAGCTACCATATCGAACTTTCCCGAATCCGGATAGAAATACTTTTTGGCAAAAATATTCGCAATGTCCGAAGTTGACGGTGAGAAACCCATGACTTTATTGCTGATCAGGTAATTTAAATCATTCTAGATCGACTTTGACCGTTTCTATGCCTGAGAGCCGACCTGCTCCATGCGGCTACCAAGAGCAACAAAAGTATAGGTTCCTAAAATCAGATAACTGGGTAGTTCATAAAATAAAAAATATTTTTATTTTATGAACAGGTCAATCTTGGCAAAATATCCGTAAGGTATCTATTTATCTACGATTGCCCACCGCAACTCATGGCAAAGGGTAAACTTATGATATAAAACAATTACGACATACTGTTATATCGCCTAGATTGCGGTTCAATTCACGAAGGGAGTTCACTGCTTGCTAGCTTTCACCTTTCCGGGTCAAGGTTCGCAACGGCCCTCTATGGGGTCTTCTTGGGTCGATCACCCGTCCTTTGAACTGGCATACGCCGCCGATGAGATCCTCTCCAGAGACATCCATAGTCTTCTGCTTGACGCAGATGAAAATGACCTAAAGAAAACGGAAAACGCCCAAATAGCAACTTTTATTTTTTCTTTGATCGTTTTGGATGCCGTCGAGCGCCTTGGATTGGAACCGACTATCGCCGCCGGTCATAGTCTCGGAGAGTACACGGCGCTGGCCGCTACCGCCGCCATCTCCTTTGAAGACGGCATACGACTTGTCGGAGAAAGAGGCTCTGCCATGGCAGACGCTGCCGAAGAGCAACAGGGCTCTATGATAGCCGTTTTGGGTTTGACAGATGAAGATGCCCAAATAGCTTGCAACTTGGCAGAAGGAAAAGCCTGGCTGGCCAATATGAACTCCCCCGGCCAAGTCGTAATATCCGGTGACCTAGCATCACTTGATAAGGTCAAGGAAGTATGTAAAAACATGGGGGCAAAGAAGATTATACCGCTGGCAGTAAGCGGGGCTTTCCACTCCCCTTTCATGGAGCCGGCGCGAGAACGGCTGCGAAAAGTCCTATCGACAATATCATTTCGAGATCCCTCACCTGCCATAGTCGCCAATGTTGACGCTAAAATTCACTCTAAAGCAGATGATTGGCCACAATTACTCTCTGCTCAATTATGTTCTCCCGTTCGCTGGCATCAAAGCGTCACCGAACTTTACAACAATGGGGCCAGAAGTTTTATAGAAATAGGCCCAGGTAATGTACTTACCGGTCTTACTAAGAGAACTTTAACCGCTGTTGACGAAAGCTTATTCTATTCCAACATAGCAACTCCCCAAGACCTTGAGCAATTGATGGAGAAGTTATCCGGCCAAGGAAAAGCCGGTTCGTCTTTAGATGCCGAAACACCGATCGTTTACGCCATGACAGAAAGACTTGTGGTTGCCCCTTCAATCGGTCGCTTCAGACCGGCTGATAACTTAGTAGAAGTCTTGCCAAAACTTACGGGAAACCCCAACCATCATATTGACATCAAAGCCGGGGATTTAATAGGGTGGAGCGGTAAAGTTGAGATCAGAACCCCGTTTTCCGGAATTTTACAAGGGATCCTTGTATTGGAAGGAGAACGCGTGGCACCGGGTCAACCGGTTGCTTGGTTGCGGGTTAACGAGATCTAAGCTCACCTCACAATACGCCTGACGATACCGGGGTAATCCGGAAAATTCTCGTTGATTTTTACAGACGATCAGATCATTTGCTGGACTTTCCCGCCCTTGTAGACGGAGCTTCTACCTATCTGCTCGGTTGGAGTTGCTTGGCATCACCGTCTTCTGCCACCTAAACCGACTGCTCCAGTATCAGGACGCTGGTAGATGATTGGATTTTTTTACTTGGACACCTGGATCTCTCTAGACGATGCCAAGTTCTGGTCGCTACTAAAGGCTTTCTTGCCTTTTAGCACTGCACCTTGTGTATACCTTACTCTAGATTGTGAGGAGGATCAACAACTGAGAGATATGTGACACAGATCGTGATGTCTGGTCTTATTGGGTATAGGTCCCGAGGATTTCATTTTGGAAAATTTGATCACTCTTATAACACCCAGGTGACAGGTAAAGACACAGTCGGGGTTTACCGACCGGTGTTTTGGTCGGTCGGTTGTCTTGTCAGCGATCCGGTGATCGAAATCTTTGAGCCTACACTCGGCTTTTGTCTTACTTTTTCTTCACAGCACCAACCTGCGGTGGTGTAGAGAGCCGTTCTTTATCCGAGAGAGCTTGAGTTGGAGTCGATCGAAATGTTCTACAGCCCCTTATAGTGACCCAGCCTTTTCTGTCATTGGTGATCTCCTCGGCGATTAGTACACCGGGATTTTGATCGGCTGGGGCTATATTCCCACGACTGAGAAGAAGGAAATCACAATTTGCTGTCAGTTCCGAAATCCACCGCTATCGACTCGATAGCATGCCTTGACACCTACAGGCTTTCTTTAGTTTCAAGGTTGGAATCAATTTGGATTCTGAGCGAATACGCTAAGAACTGACTTACAAAAGCGTAAATTCAATCTGACAGCGCACACAGACTGAACGTTAATCGATAGCGTCATCTTTCTGTCCGATTGGGAAAGAACTCTCTTTGATAGTCAATCGGCAATCTCACAATTGGCAGACCATCTTTTTAGAAGTTTTAGAAATATCTAGATATGAAAATTGGTGTAGGATCTTTGAGGTAGATTGTTTACGGAAATATTCACGATAATTTATAGGGATAATGCTTCGGTGTAATATCTCTGGGTAATATTTCTCGGAAACAAATACTATTTATGTTTTATAGACAAGGGCCGTTGGCGCAGTCTGGCAGCGCACTTGCATGACACGCAAGTGGTCACAGGTTCAAATCCTGTACGGCCCACCAAAAGTCTGCTACTCATACTATTGATCCAATAAACTGTGCTGGATGACGCTAGGGCTACTTATTTCTTTCTTTCGACGCTACTATCAATCTTCTGACCATACATGACAGTGAAGTGCCACCTCACCGATCTTCAGCCAGCTTTCACGCAAGGTTCTAAATGGCCCTCGACACGCTGGCATAAGTCAAATGTCTACATACTTTCTCATCTCAAAGAACCGGGATATTATGGAAACCGTTCGTGGTAAAAATTCGCTTGACATGATCAGAATCATCTGATACACAAGACCGCAGTCGATAGCGAGGTCTGGCATTGACAGCGGATTCATCTACAACTACTGCAATTTCCAGAATTGTTGCTGCAAGTTGATGATATCGTGAGGATATGTTGATAGATATCGCCAAAAAAGCGAACCGGCAGACAATTCTAATTCTGTGACAAGAAAAAGGTCACCTGTCGCTTCCGGTGAGTCATTTGACATAAAAACAACAAACCTCACAGTGTCCTACTATACATCTCCATCACAATATGAGAAATTTTTATAATATCAAAAAGTAGCGTACAAAGTTCGTGTCCGGTTTTATCTGGTCAAGCGCATTCTTGTAACCATCAAAATGACGATTTACTGTTTATGTCTGCGACAATCCTAGGTATATACCTTGTAGGTGATGTCCTTACTGACACCGTTTTTGATTGAACTTTTTTCGTCATCATCAGACCTGTTATCTCAACCCAGGAGAGAAGCCTCTCTCCTCCAGGTGCGTCCTCCGTTGGTGGTGGCGATAATGATGCCTCTGCCCTTATTGTTCCAACCTGCGGCAGTACAGTGTGAGTTAGAGGAGCAAGCAACGGCGTTGAGACGCAAAAAACCCCAGTGAAATATTCTACGCTTCCATGTGCGCCCCCCATTCGTGGTGGTGGTAGCGATGCCGTTCATGATGCCATTTTTGTTATTGGTGTCTAGGCCGACAGCAATACAGTGCGAGAAGTGGCAGGTAACGTTGTAGAAGGTGGCACCCGTGACAGAAATAGGAGACCCCCAGGTATGCCCTCTATTGGTGGTAATAAAGATGTTGTTAGAACCGACGGCAATACAGTGCGAGATAGAGTGGCAAGCGATGCTAAAGAGTGGGAAGGACCTATAGGGAAATCTTCCTCTCCTCCATGTGCGCCCACCGTTGGTGGTAGCGAAGGTGGCATTGTTAGTGTACTTTCCGGAACCGGTAGCCATACAGTGCGAGATAGAGGGGCAGGTGATGGCGTTGCCCTCGCTCATGCCTAAAGGAGGCTTCTCTTTCTTCCAGGTGCGCCCACCGTTGGTGGTGGAAATGATGCCGTAACCGACGGCAGTGCAATCTGAGGTAGAGGGACAGGCAACGGCATTGAATATATTCACGCCATAGGGAAGACTCTCCCTTGTCCAGGTGCGCCCACCGTTGGTGGTGGAAATGATGCCGTAACCGACGGCAGTGCAATCTGAGGTAGAGGGACAGGCAATGGCACTTAGGACATCCACGCCTTCATCGACAGGATTCTCGCTTGTCCAGGTGCGCCCACCGTTGGTGGTGGTGGCGATGATGCCGTCACCGACGGCGATACAATCTGAGGTAGAGGGACAGGCAACGGCGTTTAGGTATGCAGGTTGCGTGTTGGTTGTGGCTACACGCCATACAGAGTTACTTCTTGTTCCCGTTGCGCTCGCTACAAACGGTTGAGCCAAGATGGTCACGAGCGTTACTATGGCAACCGTCATTGCAAAGAAAAGCTTCAATGGAACCGATCGCTGCGCTCGGTTATTTGAATCTGTCGCTGATCTCATCTCAAAACCGACATCTCTGGGGCTTCGATAATACTAATATGGACAATCTGCTTCTCGGAAATTGTTATACGCTCCTTCATTGATAGTGATCCTGTGAGTACTTGAAAACGGAAGTCAAACAGGACAGCCATCTGCAACGATGTATTCGTAGATCCATAAAGACCGATTGAACTGATTGCTGTCATACGCACCGCTCCGTATCGTTATTTTCAGATGCCAAAACGACTACTTATCGTCTGCCGGTAAAGTCAATCCTGACGACACTTACTATTGTCAATGTTTCCAACTCTTCTGCCGATGATAATAACATTTATTTTTTTAAAAAATAACTAGTTAACAATGTTGTTACCGGCCAACATAATTTATATTTATTTAAATCGACTTTCGTCGATACTATGCCCTATTCTTTGAAAATATTTTGACATAGCAAGATTGCTAATCTATCTGCTTTATTAAAATTTACTCACAGGATAACTTGAATAAATTAGAAAATGTTCAGGAATATGTACTCGTATCTTTGAACTTTGGCTACCGGCTTACTATTCTCCATTCGACGAGCATGTACCACAGAGTTTAAAAACCAGACAATATTTTGTCAGAGAAGTCATTCGCCTACAGCAAAGATTGTCAATAAATTTCGAGTATTTAAAAAAGGCTGGCTCTATCAAATCTCTGCTAAAAGCTTCCTCAAAAGAGAGATGTGACATAAATGGCACTATTGATTTAGTTGCAAGAAAACTCCAATGCGCTCAGGGGGCGAACATGCCTCTCCATATGGAAAAATAAACCTCGAAAGGATTTTTGGCCTTTTCTAAATGGTATTAGTGAGAAATGATTTATCAGTTCATCGACATTGAGCGAGCCGGGGATTTCTTTGGTGACCTGATGGCTGTATGTCGATGTATATAGAAAGGAAAAATTTAGACTTATCGCAACTTTTTAAATGATCCCTACGACTACACTTAATGAAAAATGCTTTGGGGGAAAAAGAGAACTACAATGTCACAGCCTTACGACCAAGACAAATCCCAAATAGACAACGACGCCGAAAGAACCAAGCATTCAGCCAGATGGGTGCTCCGGCCAAGGGGTGACCGAGTAAAAAGATCACGGCTACAAGACTTTGCCAATTCTACTTGGCAGGAAAAATTGGCCTCCATCGGCACATTTGTCATAGTTGCCGGCGTCCTGTCCTTCGTAGCGGGACAATTGCACCCCGGCCTTATTTTTGAACCCACAATGGACGTAGGCGGCGATACGGCGGGGCATGTAGTAGCCGTATATTACTTTATCCATCATATCCTGCCCACTTTTCGCCTAACCGGCTGGGATCCTCAATGGTTTGACGGTTTCCCTCTGTATACGTTCTATTTCCCTCTTCCGGCTTTAATAATGGCCTTTTTCTCATGGTTTGCCCCATACGCCGTAGCATTTAAGCTGGAAACCGCTGTGGCGCTCTTCGCTATGCCTCTGGCGGCTTATGCACTCGGAAGACTCGTCAAAGCCCCGAGGCCCATTCCGGCTTTGATGAGTATCGGCGCCCTCATGTTTATTTTTAACAACTGGTTCACGATCGACGGCGGAAACATTATGTCGACCATGGCGGGAGAGTACTCATTCACAACCGGCATGGTATTTATGTTGCTCTTTATCGGAGTATACGTCCGGTCTCTCGAAACCGGCAAACAAAGGTATTTGGCTGTCATCCTTTTCCTGGCGACAGCATTATGTCACATAGTACCGGCTATGTTTGCCGGTGGCGCAGCTGTGATTATTACTTTTGTCTACCCCGATAAAGCAAAAGGCAAGAGGGAAGCTGGGCATATATCTTCGAAGTTCAAATTCACGAAAAAGATCTTTACTTCATGGTCATTTCTAGCTTACAGACGACCTTTTAGAATCTTGATTACAGTCGGAGTCGCCAGTCTTCTTGTTTGCCTTTTTTGGCTGCTGCCCTTTGGTATTTACGGAATCAAAGACGGTTTGACTACTTCTTTAAACAACGGCCGGGTTCTAAACAGCTTCTGGTATAACATGTTTCCACCGAACGGCGAATCTGTCCTATTGGCCTTGGCTCTTCTGGGTGGGATAGCCGCGGTATTTAGAAAAGATCGTTTCCCTATAGTTCTTTTGATCTTGTCAGTGATAGCAGCTGCCCTTTTCCAATGGGCACCTTCGGCTCTTATTTACAACGGACGTTGGATACCATTCTGGTTTTTGATGACAGCTTTGCTGGCCAGTTACGGAATGAAGGAAATAGCGGTATTTTTCATAAATATATTTTTAGTATCACGCTATGTTATGGCTGGAATTCTGTTAGAAAAAGGAAATCCTTTGGCGGCCAAACAAAAACTTGCTTCAAAGAATTTCAAACAGGCCTCGATTTTTATCAGTTTCATTTTTCCCTTTATCACCGCTCTAGCGACAATCTCTTTGTTGGCTTCCTGGCTTAACGTTTCCCCAATTGGCAATCTGGATTCTATAAATTCCTCTGCCGCATGGGCAATTTACAATTATAAAGGTTTTCAAGGACAGCCCGGATGGAGCGAACTTGAAAGGGTGACAGAGATGCTGGATTACGCAGGAAATAAATTCGGTTGCGGCAGGTTAGATTATGAATACGGTAAAAATACTTCCGGCTGGTTTGGCTCGACAGATTACACCATGTCGCTTCCCTATTGGACGAACGGTTGTATCGATATAGAAGGCGGTCTCTATTACCAGTCCTCAACGACAACCGATTTCCACTTCCTCGATCAATCGGAGTTAGCCATGGACGCGTCTAGGCCGGTGGCCGGTCTACCGTATGAAAACTTCAACATAGCAGACGGCATACGCCACTTACAACTTGACGGGGTCAAATATTTTCTGGCCAATTCTCCCCAAGCCGAGCAACAAGCCAGTGCCGATCCGTCACTTATCGAGATTGCCACAACTCCGGCATCACCTAATTCCGTCGACACTTCGCTTTCCGGTACTCCCACAACACCGGCGGGAGGATTTCACTGGGATCTCTATCTGATTAAAAATACCCGGCTGGTTACCCCGCTCTCGTATAATCCAGTCATAGAAGCCGGTATAACCAAGAACCAATTCCTCAACACCTCTATAACCTGGTATCAGCAAAAGCAGTATTGGCAAGTGCCGATAGCCCGTACGGGACCAAGTAATTGGGAGACGGCCTCCGTCGGATCTCTGGTACCGCCATCCCCTTCGGATAAAGTGATCCCGACCAAAGTCAGCAACATAACCACTACCGCTAACTCCGTGACGTTCAATGTTACAAGGCTGGGATCTCCCGTCCTGGTCAAAGAACCTTACTTTCCCAACTGGCAAGTGACTGGAGCCGAGGGACCTTATGAGGTAACACCCAATTTGATGGTTGTTATACCGACTTCACATACCATCAAGATGGCTTACGGTACTACTATGGTAGACTGGATAGGGAGAATAGCCACGATAGCCGGTATTGTCATGACAGCAATCTTTACCTTGAGAGGGCCGGCGCTACCTGCATCCGACGGTGGCAAGACAGCAATGGAGACATCTTCCGATAATTTAGTTACAGATGACAATAAAGAGAAAAGAAATCGGCAAGCTAAACTAAAATCAAAACCTAAAAGTAATTAAAGAGTAGGAACTTATGACGCAGAAAGAATCAGAGCTGTCAAATACAGACGATAAAAAACTTGATATAACCGTTGTTCTGCCTGCTTACAACGAAGAGGATATCCTGGGATCGACTATCACCAACCTCATCACCGGTCTCGACGAATACAAGTACAATTACGAGATCATTATCGTAGAAAACGGCTCACGTGATGCCACGCTGAGACTGGCCAGAATGCTGTCGGCACAATTGCCACAATTACGTGTTTTTACTTTGCCTATCGGCAACTACGGCGCGGCCCTCAAGACTGGGTTTTTATCCGCCAGGGGTGACGTCGTGGTAAGTTTTGACGTCGACTATTATGACCTTTCTTTCCTCACCCAGGCTTTTGATATGATCAAGAATCAAGAAATTGATGTGCTGGTCGCCAGCAAAAGAGCTCCCGGGTCAGATGATCAACGCGAGACATTGAGAAAACTGGTAACGGCCGTTTTTACCACCATCTTACGGTCATTATTTGACATGAAAGTCACCGATGCTCACGGCATGAAAGCTTTCCGACGCGAAACCGTTCAACCGATCTGTGAATTATGTGTGACAACGGAAAGTTTGTTCGACGTAGAGCTTGTAATACGGGCCGGCAATGCGGGATTGAAACTGGCTGAAATACCGGCTACCGTAATTGAGCAAAGGCCGGCAAGGTCTCACATTCTAAAAAGAGCTATAACGGCAATTCTTGGTCTCTTTACTCTACAGCGCGCTTTAGGCTTTCCGATTGCAAAGAAAGTCATAGGGATAAGCCACAAACCGCAGACTAAAGCCAAAACAGAAATTACACCAAAACAAGAATAGTTGATAAGATTTTCCCTCCGGAGTCTGTAGCTATATTCCTTGCGGAAAAGAAATGTGCATGGAAAGTCAATGGTGTTCTTATTAAGCTACAGGACAAGAATCATTTTTTGAACATGCCATATAGTTACTTTGAATAAGCATCAAAATACCTTCAATAGATTAGGCTAATACTACACGTTAACGTTAGACTTTACAACCTAGCACCTACGAATTGGAGATATCTACCAAACGGTCAAGGGCCGCCAAAGCTTTTTTTGAATCTATAATCTCTTGAGCCATAGAAATACCATCGCCAAAGTCTTCGGCTTTTCCGGCTATGATCAAGCCTGCGGCAGCGTTTAGTACGACCACATCCCGCTTGGCACCTTTTTCTCCCGCTAATATACTTCGAACATGGGAAGCGTTTTCTTGTACGTCGCCTCCGCTCAATTCATCTTTTGTAGCCCGTTCGATACCAAAGTCTCTTGCGTCTATTTTATACACACGCCTTTCGTATTTGCCTGTTTCAAGCAAACGCGACTCATATATAGTAGATGTGGCTACGGTTGTCAACTCATCCATACCGTCATCACCGTAGACAATCATGGCGTGGACAATTCTATTTTTCTCCAAAACACCAAGCATGGTTTCCGCCATACTGCTATCTCCGATCCCGATAACCTGGCGATTAGCTCTGGCTGGATTTGCCAAAGGACCCAAGAGATTAAAAACGGTGGGCGCCCCGAGCGATTTTCTCACCGGAGCGGCATATCGCATCGCCGGATGAAACCTAGGGGCGAAGCAGAAGCCGAATCCGGCTTCCTCGACACATCTGGCCACCTTCTCGGCCGGCAGATCGATGGCAACTCCCAGTTCTTCCAGAACATCAGCAGAACCGGCTCTCGAAGAAGCGGCTCTTCCTCCATGTTTACATACTTTGGCACCCGAACCTGCCACCACACAAGCCGCCATAGTGGAAACGTTGATAGATCCGCTTCTGTCACCGCCGGTACCGCAAGTGTCAACGATATCTCCAGATACTGGAATTGTCTCGGCGTTGTCCATCATGGCTTTGACAAATCCCGACATCTCATCAACGGTCTCGCCTTTCACACGGAGAGCCGCGGCCAGAGCTGCTATTTGAGCTTCTGTGGCTCTACCGGAAAGAACTTCGTTTAACGCATCACTTGCCAGACTTTCCGAGAGACTTTGCTTTTGAAAAAGCATTGAGAGAACATTCGACCATCCACCTTGTTCTTCAAATTGTTTAAGACGAATATCCTTCTCTGCGGGTTTGTCCATGTTTCAAGCTTAAATAAAAATTTTACCTTTGGCCGCAAAATAGACAAAATATTTAAGATTTGTTTTATCTATCCACCCAAGAGTAAACAAAGAAATAATTTAAGCTGATTTACGTCGCTGACGCAATATTCTGCGACGCTCACGCTCTGTACATCCACCCCAGATGCCTTCTCTTTCCCTATAAGCGAGAGCATATTCCAAACAGGTCTCACGCACGGGACAAATAGCGCAAACAGCTTTAGCCTGATCGGCATCCTCTTCTGGTGCGGGGTAAAAAATTTCCGTACTAAGGCCCCTACAAGCCGCTACTTTCTGCCAACTGGCGCTCATTGCAATATTCACTTTCTAAAACTCCTCGGCTTGTCTATCAGCCTATTCGTATATGACCGAGATCGCAATCTCATAGCAAAACAATTCACAAGCCTATTTAGAGCATGACATCGAGAATGGTATAAAGCCCAATGTACTCCAACACAGCTATTTTCAGCTTTGCCCGTTAGCGTTTGAAAATATAATCACAACTGCTAAACCGAAGTAATATTATGCCTTACTATGAACGATTTGTAAAGTACCAGAGGGAAAAATATCAAAAAAAATTAAATTTAGGCTTTTACATGGAAGTTTGTATGGTCAAATTGCATTATTTTTTCCTGATTACAGCCAATCAGACAAAATTGATTCTTTTAGCGGCTCGGAAATATCAACTTTATAGCTATAGAATTTATGTTTAATAGCTATCACAGGAGTCCCGATTGTAAATAGTTCCCGTTCAAATGTATCCAAAGAAAACTTCAAATAGTGTACAGAGGAAGTTATATCAGAGCGAGTCAGCATATCTTCATGGCTTTTTTCAACCTCAGCTTTTTTAGTGAGAATCATTTTGCCATCTGGTGAAAGCGGATAATTTGGTTCTAAAATAGCTGAAGGGGATAAAGATTTCTGTGTTTTGAGGGATTTTAAATCTTGCGCCGTAAATTCTATATCTATATAGACAGCGGTTTCTATCCCGACTAATTTTGGTAGCCATTCGTAGAGGTCTTCTTTACTCGTAAGTTCTATCAGTAATGTAACCGATATTTCCCCTTTATCAGGTATAAGAGGATTATAAACAGCCAGTTCCTGTCGAAGCACTTCCTCATCAATAATACGTTCGGCTCTGGCCATCTCTTGCACTTGAAAGCGCATAGTTTCTAAATTTTCAAAAACAAGCGAGATAAAAGGTCCTACACCTATACGTCTTATTCGCTTTAATTCGATAATTTTTTTTCTAAACTCTTCCCTGGCTTTTTCATATTCTCTTAGATCAAGAATATCTTCCGGTTTTAATTTCTTCATAATCGATCACACTATCTTAGTTATTTTAGTTGATAATCTCTTGATAAATCTACAGCTTGGTTGAGATATATCAAGCAGCAATTGACAGATACCACAGCTCAACATCTATAAATATTTCAATCTGCTTTGATTCCGTAAGCCCTCGCCATGATGGAAATCGGATGAAGCGGTGTATTGCCGGTCTCTTCTTCTATGGCCATATTAGCCAGATGACAATCACCGCAAAAGCAATCCGCGTTACTTTTTTCTACGGCCGATTTTAACGGCTCGGCCACTTTACGGGCAAGTTGATAGTTCTCTTGCCGATATCCCCATGTGCCATCAATACCTGCACAGCGTTCCACAATTTCAACTTCGGCACCGGTCAGTTTCAAAAGATCTCTACCCCTGTAACCTACATTTTGAGCACGGGAATGACAGGCTAGATGATAAAGAATTTTCTTTGGGACCACTCCGTTGAAATCCAACTTAATCCTATCTTGATCCGAACCTTTTAGATGGGTCTTTATTAAAAACTCGGCTAGATCAAGAGTATTATCGGCAACTAATTGAGCATCGGAGTTTTTCACATATATCGGGTAGTCTTTCCTAATGACATACCCACAGGTAGGTTGTGCTACAATAATTTTCTTACCGGCCTTGACATCTACGGCTAGGTTAGAAACGTTCTCCGTAGCTGCCTTGATAAAGTTATCAATGTTACCGTTATGTAGCCAAGGCGCACCGCAACATTTACTCTTATCAGGCAATGAACATGAAATATTATTGTGTTCCAGAACTGCGATGGCGTCTTTTCCTACCTGTGGTTCCATATATTCCACAAAACAAGTCGGGAAAAGCGTAACCGCCTGAGATGGAGACTCTATGGCGCTATTTGATCTTTTATTAAACCATGATGAAAAACGTTGTTTTGCATATGGTGGTAACAATCTTTGCGAATGTATCCCCACTGTCTTTTGCATCACCTGTCTGGGAAGCGAACCTCTTTTGCCGGATATTTTATTGACAATCGGTGACAATACGGTGGAAACCTGTCCTAGCAAATCTGTCCTACCCAAAAATTGATCGGTAACCTTTTCCTGTAAGGATTTTTTTGGTGCCAAAACAGCGTTTGCCCTCACCATCAACCTAGGAAAGTCCAATGCCCAGTCATGGGGAGGGACATAAGGACACTTAATGTAGCAGAGCTTGCACTGATAGCACTCATCAATCACTTTATTTTGTTCTTGAACCGTTACCTTTGAAACAATCCCGTCGTGGGCATCGATGGCGTCAAACAGAGTAGGAAATGAAGGGCATAAGTTGAAACACAGCCTACAACCGTGACATAGGTCAAACACACGCTCTAACTCAGCACGTAGGTCATCTTCTTCAAGATATTTTGGGTGAGATGGGTCGTAGGTTATAGTCATCACATTCCTCTTTTATATCTACTCATGTATATCTACTCACGGTTTGTATACAGCTTTCCTTACCTCTTAGATTTTCTCCAAGCAGATATCAAACCTATCAAAAAGGGTCTGCTGAGCCATACGGACATGCGGGCGGAAAATTTGTAAAAAATATCATATTCCGCCCGCACGGAGTAAGAGCGGTATCAATTGTCCAGAGAGGTTAGACCTTGGGTAAATCTTCCGGCATGACTTTTCTCTGCTCTGGCTAATGTTTCCATCCACTCACTTATTTCTTCAAAGCCTTCTTCCCGTGCGATTTTTGCGAATCCGGGATACATCTCTGTATATTCATACGTTTCACCGACAATGGCTGATTTCAGGTTTTCAGTGGTATCTCCTACCGGCTCTCCGGTAACCGGGTCCCCTACTTCTTTCAAAAAATCAAAGTGTCCAAAAGCATGGCCGGTCTCTCCCTCGGCAACTGATCTAAACAGTGCTGCCACATCCGGGTAACCCTCTATATCAGCTTTTTGCGCAAAATAGAGATAGCGCCTGTTAGCCTGGCTTTCACCGGCAAAAGCTTCTTTGAGATTCATCTCTGTTTTTGATCCCTTGAGTGCTGGCATTTATTTTTCTCCTTTTAGCGTTAGGTCAGATTTTATTATATACTAGAGCTATTCTATTATATAAATAATTCTATTTAATATGTTTTCGTGATTTGAAGATCAGAATCAATATTAGCGCTATTACTTCCCTGTGGTCGAGCGTCTATCTTGGAAAAAAAATCAATCCGAAGCCAAATTCCGAGTAAATTGTACTTTTCCTCACATATCACCCGAGTATAAATACCACTTCATATTATAAGTAATACCCGCTTTACTCTCAGTATCCGGATTTTATATACTCATTCATATAACGGATCCCATACGGGAAAAATAACGCCAAAGCATACAACGAAAAAATGGTTCTTTGATGAACCGAAAGAGTTTTCATATTTACCCCAACAAAACTGAATCCGACCATAATACGGATTGGGCAAAAATCATACTATGTAATTTCGCAATTGCAGTTAGTACGGTGAGGTGGAAGTCAGAAAATAAAACCATGTATAAAAAGGGCCTTTTTGATCGTTGGATAAACAATTCATACTGTGATTGGCTCCGCTGATACCAATCACGGATTTATGAAAATGGCAAATATCAAAAAGGACAGGAGGGGGAAAGTGGACTATGTCTCGCGATAGGTGTGTCCTATGTCTTGAAACATCACACTGGTGTCGGAGGGGGGACTTGAACCCCCACGCCCCTACGGGCACTAGCCCCTCAAGCTAGCGCGTCTGCCTATTCCGCCACTCCGACCAGAACGCTAAAAGTATAGCATACGATATCTAAGGAATTTGACCAATATCGATCTACCACATATCTTACCTTTTACTTTATCGCTTATCGCGAACTATTGCAATCGAGCCTATAAAGCCAATTGGCCGTGGACCGTCGAGATAGTTTAAACTTATCGAGCATGCGCGTATGCTAGTTTTTACTAAATATTATCAACTAATTGTATCGCTTGCGTATAAGCAAAATATAACATTCTAATGTAACTATGCTGTATGGATTATAACGAAAATACTGAATGTGGTAGATCGACGGTTGGATTTCAAGAATAGCGATGACTCTCGGGATCAATCAGAGATTTTAACTTATATGACGGCTTACATCTATACTTATCAAGTGTCGCGGAACAAACCTGTGACATCCTAAAGAGTGGAATGGGGCAAAAATTACAGACTACGCTGAGCGGATATGAACTTTGTTTCGCAGCCTCACCACAATTTCAATTCTCAAAATACACCGGTAAAACAGGAAAATGAATATGCGCCTCTTGAGCCAGCCGCATCACGGTTATAAACTTATATCTAATACATCTGCATATAGTTGATACATGAATTCAACATTTTCAGTAGTTTAATCAACACTTTTAGTGATACAAAAGCAGATTGTTACTTTGCTCAGTTTTAGAGAGTTGACAACGGCTATATCCTTATATAGAATGGATAGGTTACGGGTATGATTAATAATTGGTCTTGAGTATGGTACGGCTAACTGAAAGAAATAAAATCTGTCGCATCATAGGTACCAATTCTAAACATCACCGATGACATCCAACAACTACATAAGGGGGGAACTTGGATTTATCAAGTACTTTTAAAAAACGCGGGACGAGATACATAATACGGTCCGCTATATTTTCTGCGGCTTTGGTTGCCGGCGCAATTCCGCTGACGCTTGCCTTGCCGGCAGCTCAAGCCTCCGCTGCGGGCAATTCCGGAAGCACAGGTGTTTGTGCGGTGGCAATGACCATTTCAGACCAATGGCAAGGTGGCTTTACAGCCAATGTAACTGTCACCAATAACAGTTCATTGGAGACATCAAGCTGGACTGTAGGCTGGACATGGCCGGGTAGCGAGACAATTACTTCATCCTGGAGTGCCGTTGTCACACAAACCGGAGCAGATGTTACAGCTACCAATCAATCATACAACGGCCAAATAGCTCCTGGCCAATCCACATCATTCGGTTTTCAAGCCACTTCAAGCGGAACAGCTACGACTCCTGCGACGTTTACCTTCAATGGTCAGCCTTGCACCTCCACCGCCGTTACGACCACTTCATCGACTGTAAGTAGCGGAACCGCTACGACTACAACATCTTCTGGAACATCGACAACAAGTTCCGGTACACAATCAAGCGGAACCGCCTCCAGCGGAACCGCCGAAAGCCCCACTTATACGGGAAACGCCACTTACTTCTCCGGACTCGGATCACCTTACGGAGGCTGTGGACTCCCACAGGCTAACCTTGACACCCAAAACTTCTTGGCCCTAAATGTTCAAAATACCCCTGGCAATTACTCCACTTTCTTGCCGCGACCGATACCTGCGGCAGATGCATCCGAAATAGGAATGTTTAATAACGGATTAAATTGCGATAGATGGGTACATGTAACAATAGGAGACTATTGCACCGGTACTAACGATGGTGCCCCCAACGAACCGTTCTGTCGCAACGGGTCTTGGGTAGCAGACCAATACAACGGTGCCACCCTTAACTTCGTCGTTGCCGACAGTTGCCAAGATTCAAACGCCTGGTGTAGAGATGATCCGTATCACGTTGACCTGGCTGAAAATTCTCTAAACAACTTCATATTGAACGGAGCACCGGTAGAGACTCTATCGAGTAAATGGAACAACCGACAGGTACACTGGTACTTTGAGCCGGCTCCAAATTACAAGGGAGATATAAAAATCGGTTTTATACAGGGAGCAGGAACTTATTGGTCAGCTATCGCCGTCAGTCATCTCAGTAACGGAATCCACGGAATTGATTACATGAGCGGAGGACAATGGACTGCCGCCACCATGGATGCTGATATGGGTGATGACTACATCATAAAACCAACTACCCCGGGCGGTGGGTCATATGAGATACGCGTCTATAACGTTAACGGACAGTTGATCAACAACGGTCGAGAGTACTTCTTCAACTTCCCATCAACGTGTGGATCACAATGTTCGGCAGCATACACCGGCACTACATACACGACGGAAAATCCTGCTGGAACCGGCAATTCGGGAAGCACCACTTCTTCGGGTGTCACCACTAACTCAGGTACGTCAAATTCAGGTGCGACAACCACTACCTCAGCACCTACAACTACCTCAGCACCTACAACTACCTCAGCACCTACAACCACAACAGCACCGACAACAACTTCTGCTCCTGCTACAACTTCTGCT
>JAJZMK010000088.1 GCA_021798275.1 Actinomycetes bacterium
GGCGGGCAGAATAAAGTCGCAGCCGGGGATATAGTCGGCGGCATTGACAAGTATGCCGGCTTCATGACATTCCTTGTAAATAAGGTAATCTGTATCCGGGTTTCCCGTGGCTGCAATCACCAGATAGTAGTCTGTAACCTTACCGTCGCTAAAAGAGCCGTTTATCAAGTGCAATTTGCCCTTGTCCTCCGACAGTTCCTCAAAAGAACCCGTGAAATGTTCGGCTATCACGTCTACGTTCGCACCTGCTGCCAATAGGCCGCAGGTTTTTTCTAGCCCCACCGGGCCTCCTCCGACAACAAGGCACCTTTTATCTTCCAAATCCAAAAAAATCGGGTAATAGCGCTTTACTCTGTCCATCTAATAAGCATATGTTGTTATATATGTCCATAAGTTGAAAACCTGACTAAAATAGTCAGGTATAATATTTTTCAGACGGCGGATACGGGAAAGTTTTGAGCTTCCCACGAAATACCTTTCGATGCGTGACGTAGATTTAAAGATAGCGAGCATAAGGAGTAAAAATGGCGCTGGCTGATACGGAGATTGAGTCGTTGGAGACTGAATTACAAGAGATCAATGTATCTTTTGAGAATTCTTCGGCTGTGGATATTTTGGCATGGGCGGGAGGCAGATTCGGCGACAAGCTGATCATCACCTCCTCTTTCCAGGACTGTGTTTTGATTGACCTGGCCGTGAAAGCTCTGGATAAAGCCAGAATAGTGTTTTTAGACACCGGTTTTCACTTCCCCGAGACAATCGCCTATATGCACAGGATCGAAAAGCTCTACGATATCAAAGTGGAAGTGGTAGATTCCGGTCTGCCAGACGACGTTTCCCCCTGTGGAAGTCCCGATTGTTGCCACAAGCGTAAAGTGCTTCCGCTTTTAAAAGTATTGGAAACCGGCGAAGGATGGGTTACCGGAATCAAGCGCTCCGATACCAAAGAGAGAGAGTCATCTCCCATCATCTCCTATGATGCGGCCAAAAAAGTGGTAAAGATCAACCCGATAGCTACCTGGAGTGATCAGGACGTCCAAAATTACGAGGATAATTGGAATTTGCCGCGTCATCCGCTTACTTTTGTCGGATACCGTTCAATAGGTTGTGCTCCCACTACCAGGCCGACTGAAGAATGGGAGTCACCAAGAGACGGTAGATGGCCAGGTATGGGTAAAACAGAATGCGGTCTCCATATCTAATTTTTTCACATCTCCTCACACAGTACGCTATCAAAAGCTCTTTTGGATAAAGAGCAGTGGTGACCAGCCTTTATCAAGCGTATATGTACTATTTTGCTAACATAAGCTCCTTGTCCGGCTCTGTGATTTGACGGTAGTTTAAGCGGTATCGCCGTTTCATAAAGTAAGCTTTGCTTATGCTTTCTTTAGCGTGGAACAGGATTTTTGGAAATGGATAATATTTCCTTGGTCTTTAGTGCCAAGCGAGCATCTGTCCGCTGTTTGGTCGATCTGATTTATGAAATAAAGAGCTTTGATGCCTTAGCCCAAGTTACAGTTATGGTAGACAGCGAGCCAATTGTCAGCAGAGTAAAATCGGCAATCCGGTCACTGTATCTAAATGATGTGCCAAGCTTGGCAGGTAATCAAGCCGCGTTATTAAATGTCAGATTTCTCACTTTTGATACTTTAATCCGCGAACTATCAGAACAAAATAAATTAGAACCAAATAAATCTTTTTTAAGCGACTTTGCTCTTTGGCGCGCTGCATGGGTTATGGAAAAAAACTCTTCGGCTCCACGCCCGTATGCAAAATTCGCAATCGATCTTTATAAATACATTCGTTATCACGACAAAAGCAACGTAGTTGACAGCATTACGGCTAATTTTTCTTTGGGAGAAATCAAAGAGTATGTCCGCCTTCTTCATGGCGCGATCGGTCAACGTTATGTAGATAAACTGGACATCTTAGAGAAGTTAGCAGATATGGCGCCTCTTGTTGTCGACCAGATCACCTCCTTCCTGCCGGACGTACTGATCAGATTTCTGCCACAAAAGCTTGACTATTTAGAGGATGTGTTTTTTAGACAATTACTAACGGTTGGGAACAGGTCTTTATTTGGGCAAAAAGTAAATTCAACGCTTTCTGATCAAGGTCGGGTGAGTACGACAAAAAATCAAGCTGAGATAGCTATGGCACGTCTGCAAGTAATTTGCACCCCGGCATATCAAGATTATTACCTAGCGAATTCCTACTTTGGAGCGACAGATAGCAAATCTTTTTATGATTTAGATAAGCACGAGATACGACATTCCCCAGAAGAATCCGATTTATCGGATCAAAGTCACGACTTAGCGGGGGAAGTTGTGAGCAACAGCAATTTATCCCAAAACCAGGGCGGTAAATTCTCTCCTAAAAAGCCAGATGAGATAATGGAGAACAAGTCGGAAATAGAAAAGCCGGGAAAGGTTGAAGCAACTCGGATTGTTGCCGCAGAGTCGCTCAACGTCCGTCGGGAAGTAAAAGAGGCGTTGTGGTGGCTTTTAGATGAAATTGCTGCCGGCGTAAAGCCTGAGCGTTGTGCGATTTTGTATTTCGGTGGTGATCGCTACAAGGAGAGTCTGCTCTATGAAACGGCAGCTTTACCGCTTAATTTCAATATGGAAGATTTTGCAATTTCCAAAAAAAATATATTTCTGGAGCTGTCTAAGATTTTATTTGAGATAAATAAAAAATACTTACTGGCTACTGAAATTCTTCGCACGCTATCTTTAATTTTTTCCCTATCGAAAGACGGTCATAAATATAAACCGGCCGCCATCATGGATAAAGTTTTAGCTATCAAGGTAGAGATCGGATCGATCGAGTTTTGGTCATACGCGGCCAAAACCAGAATGGATCAAACCGGCGATATGTACGCTCAAAAAGTGACGGCCATTCTGGAGGTTATCGGAGAGTATTTAGCTAAGCGGGATGTTATAAATAACATTTCTTCTGTAATAAGTTGGTTGTCGGCTTTTTTTGTAGATCTGGACTTGATCCTAAATGAGGTCGATTCTGGCTATGTAAGTAATGAGTATATTGTGTTTAAAAAAATGCTATTTGAGCTAGATGGGGTTTTTGGTAGCTCACAACTTGACAATGATGACATTGTCGCAAGTTTGAATCATGTCAATATTTCCAACGAGTATTCCCCGGGCGGTATTTATGTGGCTCCTGTCGAAACGGCAAATTGTTTTGATCTCGATGCGGTAGCCGTCTTGGGTTGTTCGGGGGTCCTTGATAAGAAAAGCCCTGACAGGAATTATCAGCAACTCTTGGAAAATGTTATATCACAAAGCGCCATTGTGCGCTTCAGCTCTCATATTCACCGAAGCGGTAGTAAAGAAAAAGAAGCCATGGCGCAACTCGTCAAAGATCTTTTACCGGCCAGAACACAAATCTCCTTCTCGGAAGCAAGTGGGAAAGTCGTAACTTATACCAAAGATAGAGAAATCCCGCTTATCTCTTATGGGGATTTGGCGGATTTTTTTGTCCGCAATAATTACATTGCCAAAGATCAAGCAGAGCCTGAAAAGCTAGTCATAACGCCCTCTCTGTTGTACTCGCTCAGATCTTTGTCGGGAAGAAGAAGCAACTTATTTAATGCCTATAGCGGCCACGCAACACACTTACCGCTGCCGGCAGTGACGTATTCTCCGACCGCATTGGAGGAATATCAAATCTGCCCCTTCAGGTATTTTTTGCACAGGACTCTAAAGGTAGAGAGCCATGGCAGAGCTTTGGCAACCGGAGTCGATAAGAACACAGTAGGGCTGGTTATTCATAAAGTACTAGAAGTTTATATCAAACTGTTGGCTCAGTCAGACCCCTATAGGAGTTACTCTTTTGATTTTCTGGCAGCGGAAATCAAAAAATACGATCCGTCATTGGCTTTGGCGGATATAGAGAAATTGGCAGATAGATATGATCAAGAGAATATAGATATCTATTCCGCAACTGTTTTGCAAGCTGTTATTGATATTGAATTTGGTCAAATATATAAAAATACTAACTACGCTTTGACAGCTGCATTACGCGCCCTGCAACAAAAATGGACGTATCATTTAATGTTCTGGCATGCAAGTTATATGGAGATACTTTCCAAAGGGCGTAGCACTTTAGAAGCTGAATGGCAATTTAGCCGTCAGCCTATATTTTCAGACGATCAAAGTACAGAAGTTAACAGTATTTTATTTTCCGGTCTTGTCGATAGAATAGACGTAGATCAAGACGATAACTTATACATTGTCGATTACAAGACCGGTTCTCCTGATAACTATCAAAAGCTAAAAAGCTCAGCTGGTATTACGCCTGGGTTTTTACAACTCCCTCTCTACGGAGCGGCATACTTACAATCAAGGGAGTTTGATAAATGTTATGGGAGCTATGAATTTATAGCCTATCCCGAGAAAGATATTTCAATAGTTATAGATAAAGACCTGATAAATGAATTGGAAACCGTTGTAAAAACCATCGATGACTTGATCGTAAAAGGTGTTTTTCCACAAAACCCCGGCGATCCCTCGCAGGCTACTTTTACCAATTGTCGGAGCTGTTCTTATTTAGATACCTGTTCTGATTTTGAAAGACGTCGCTGGCAGGAAATCAAAAAAGACCCCAAGTTAGCCAACTATGTTGAGATATCAAAATGATTTCGCCAGAGCACAGGGGTAGTTTCAGATGGTAGTTTTAGCAGACGCTGAGATCAGGAAAAGTGCCGTCTATGGTGACGGCGATGAATTGCTGGTTGAGGCCGGTGCCGGGACGGGTAAAACTTCAATTTTGGTCAGCAAAGTAGTCCATCTGATTAAAGATCGCAAAGTGAAGATTGCCAACATAGCCGCCATCACTTTTACCGAAGCAGCCGCCGAAGAGTTGGCACAGCGTATAGAAAGAGAACTGAGGCGAGAATCTGAGGCTTTGCCTGGTAATAAATATTTGGCGACGGCCCTGTCTGATCTTGCCGGTGCCTCGATAACCACAATTCACGGCTTTGCACAGTCAATACTCATGCGTTACGGATACAAAATAGGTTTACCCTCAGAGCTGACTATTCTCGATGAGTCTGTGATTAAATACAGACTAAAGAAACAATTTACATCTGTTTTCTACGAGTTATTGACAGATAAAGATAAGCAAGATGTCATTATTTTGGCTCAGGCACTTGGTCTGTCTGACTATCACTTCAACGAATTATGGCAATTGTGTAATGAAAATTGGTATCTCGTTCCCGCTGCTTTTAGCGAAGGTGACTTTGATGTAAACCTTTTGGTAAGGAAATTAACAAACGATATAGGAACTAAAGCCGAGCAGCTTTGTTCACTGGCCAGCGACTGTCGGGGGTACATGACCAGTTGTGTTGACCAAGAGGACAAGCTCTTTTTATTGCTGAAGAAATTGTCCGCCTGGAGCGACCTTCTGGGTGCGGAACCAGGGGTCGGGGAAATACTGGATTGGATTTCTTTAATTCAAGACCCCCGGGGAACAAATAAGGGTAATAAAAAGAATTGGCCGGGTGTAGATATCAACAGTCTGCGGACCGAGATAGAGCAGATAAGCTCTTTACGCAAAAGTATTTTGCAAGTATCGCTCGATCACATACTTCCCGTCGTATTGGCACAGTTTCTTGCCAAAGCCAAGGAGATGGCTTTGGCAAGAAAGTTCTCCGGAGAACTGCGTTTTCAAGACCTGCTTGTATATTGCCGGGAATTGCTGATGACTAATTTGGATATAAGGCAAAAAGTAATTTTGCAATACGGTCATATTCTGGTAGATGAATTTCAAGATACAGACCAATTGCAATTGGACATAGTCAATCTATTAGGACGTCGAAATAACGAAAATGGACAAGGTGCAAATCTTTTCTATGTCGGAGACCCCAAGCAATCCATATATCGATTCAGGGGTGCCGACATTGAGTTGTATCGAAAAGTAAGGTCATATTCCTCAAAGGATAAACCTTTGGAAATTACTACTAATTTCCGGTCGAGACCTTTGATACTGGAAGCCGTGAATAAACTTTTTGCTAATTTACTCCAAGCTGACGGCGATATAGTAGACAATTCTAATCCTACCTATCCGATAAGCGACGGAGAAGATGCGTCCCTTGCCTTTCGTCCCCTCATTCCGGCCCGAGAAAATTCCGCTGACGAAAGAGAAGTTATGTTTTTTGGCGGCCCCATGGAATCAAATACCACCGCCGGCGAGAGAAGACGCTGCGAGTCGCGAGATATTGCCGCCGTTATCCAAAAAGTCCTGCGGGAATCCTGGACGGTGGAAGATAACGGGCAAACAAGACCGGCGGAACTCAGAGATATTGCCATCATCATTCCCAAGCGTACGGGGTTGGCCGAGCTAAAGACGGCTCTTGAGGAGGCCAAGATAGCCTATAAGCTGCCTTCTTCGGAACTCGTTTTTTCAAATCCCCTAGTTCAAGATTTAATAGCCTGTATCAAAGCGGTGATCTTTCCCGCCAGGCAGGACTATATTTTGGCAGCGCTCAGATCAACCGTATTTGGCTGTGGGGATAGCGATTTACTCGAGTATAGATTATCCGGGGGTAAATGGGTTTATGAAGGTGATGCCGTTACCTTAGACAGATACCGCCCTGTTGAAATCAGCTATCAAGAGCTAAGCGTAGACATAAAAGAAGCCAATGATAATTCTTTGAAAGTCCTATCTGCTCTTCAAGAGATAGTGCGGTTACACAAAGAAGCATTTACATACGGGCCAATAGTTATGCTTTCTAGACTGGTAGATAAAAGTAATTTGTATGCACTTGCTAATCTTTTAGACGACCCGGTTGAAACAAAAATAGCTCTGGACTATGTCATTGACAAAATACTCATATATTGCCGTGATAACGACAACGCTTTATATGACTTGACTGACTTTATTGAGGCAGAAAAAGGCAATTTTCCGAGAGCCGAATTGTTTGAGGAAATCCTGGGAAAAAGTAATGCCGTCAACATCGTTACTATTCACGGCTCTAAAGGGCTTGAGTACCCCATAGTATTGCTGGCGGAGTTGGGGGGAACGACAACACGGGAAAAACCGGCAATCCTTTTTTCTGACAGACAAGAGGAAAATGGGAATATCGTCGAGATCAGAGTGAACGACCAGATCAAAACTTCCGGATATGATCCGGCCACAAATACTTATACCCGTCTTGAGCGAGCCGAGCTTTATCGCCTGTGCTATGTGGCCGCTACCAGAGCCAGAGACCACCTGATTGTCATGCTGTATCATAAGGTATCTCTTTACGGCAATCCTTCCATGGCACAAGTTCTCTATGAAATTATTTCTACAGACGAATATCTTTCGACTTTTTCAGCTTCCGTGGAAGCTACAGACACACTGCCTGGAGATCAGCTGCTACCCAAAGAAAATACCTCTTTGTCTTCGGATCTTTTACAAAAGGGCATAGAAGTGACAAAGGAGGTGCAATTGCCGAAGGGTGCTTTGTTTTCTGACTGGTATCGTCAATATAAGTCCTATAGCAAAAGTCAGAGTATCCCGGAGGTAATAAACCTCTTGTCGGTTTTTAAACTGATCGGCGACATAGATATGAGAGGCCTTGAGAAAAAGCTGGAAGACAGTCACTTTTCTCACAGAACCTTTCAGTTGTCGAAAGCTCTTATCAACATAGATACCTATAGCAGCGTTGTCTTTGACGGCTCGATATGCAGATCGGTTAAGAATTTACCGCTGGATGATAAAAGGAAACTTACGGCAGAAGATATCATGCAATGTTTATATTACGGAAATGATAATAATTATTTTGGACATAATATAGAAGAAATTGCCGACTGTGTAGATTTTTATCATAGGGAAATAATGCCTCTATTGCCTGAGACAAAAGGGCGGATCCTAAAAGACGTACCTGTTATGGTCAACTCGGGCGGTCTTTTCTTTGAAGGACAAATAGATGTGCTCAGGCAAGATTCATATTCTGTCATGCTTTTTGATTACGTACGTTTATTCAGCGAGCAGAAGTACCGAGATTTAATATCGACAGATTCCTTGTTACAATTGCAGCTCCAAGATGCGATAAGGTTGGGTGCCTACACAGCAGGGCTTAGACAATCGGGTTTTGAGGTCAGCAAATACATTTTATTATGTTCTTCTGGCCAAGGTGCCTACAGCTTGTTTTTTACAGATGACGCAGACACTCTTGTGGAGATTTTTCATGATTTTAGCGGACAATTGAGCCGACGACAGAAAGAGAAAACTTAGCCGTGTCTTTGGGTGGTACCTGTAGCTACCTTAGGGTAGTATCGGTTGCGACATGAGGAGAAAAGGTAAGGGCCAAGACCCATTGGATTTGGCCCTGGGAAAAGTCGTCGGGGGCTTAAAAAAAGAAGGGGAAATACGCCCCGGGCAGCTACAGATGCTAAAAGAGGTTGCCGGCGCCATAGAAGAAAATGCCAACATCATCATTAAAGCCGGAACCGGCACCGGCAAATCGTTCGGTTATCTGATCCCGGCACTATTATCTGGTAAGAAAGTTGTAGTTGCCACCGCCACAAAAAACCTTCAGGAGCAATTGGTGCGAAACGACCTCCCGGCGATTGTGGAAGCGCTGGGTCTTTCTGTAACATATGCCATTTTGAAAGGCCGCTCCAATTACCTTTGTCTAAAGTCACTCGGCGAACGAGCAAATGCTCATTACAAGGGAGCGACTTTGAGCGACAGACTGTTTGAAGATCAGCCCGGAAGTGTACCAGTTCAAGACGTCTATCAAAAAATATACGATTGGTCACTTTCGACAAAATCGGGTGATCTGGCGGAATTGGACGTTGAAATGACTCCCGAAGTTGCCGGGACGATTTCGGTTACTTCCGAAGAATGTATAGGGATGCGCATCTGCCCCAAGGGAGCTTCATGTTTTGCTGAAAAAGCCAGGAGGAAAGCAACGGAAGCAGATCTAGTGGTAATTAATCTACATCTATTAGGATTAAATATTGCCAGTAATAATAAGATATTACCTGATTTCGATGTTTTGGTAATAGACGAAGCGCATGAATTGGAAGACATATTAACAAAAACACTGGGATTTTCTCTGACATCAAGACGATTGCGAAAGTCTATAGGAGAGCTGTCGAACGCTTTTAGGGAGATAGATGCTAGCGAGAGCTATTTTTTTGATGCCGGATATGTATCTTTACCAAACAAAGAAGACGGCGATACAATTATCAATACACTTACCAGGCTTACGGATGGTTTTGATTACTACCTGAAACGTGTCCTCGGTAGAAGATTATTACCTAAGACCTCTGATCCTGAGGAGCTTGAGTTATTAAATCAAATTGACTTGGTCAAAACCAATTTGTATTCAGGTATTCAGATGCTGACTGATTTCATCAGCAAAAGTCAGGCAGAATTCTCCGTCAACACAGAAGATGCGAACACAGGTATGGAAATCGCAAACGCCGGCGAAACCGGGGGAGGAGAAGGATCAAAACCTCTCTATGATCAGACAAGGCGCGCTCTGCAGGTACTTGGTAAATTATTTAAAGACATCTCTAATGTAATAGACAGAGGGGAGAATCTGGTTGTTTACGTTGACGGGGAGAACTATCCTCAATTGGAAGCAATGCCGCTTAGCTTGGCGGAATTTCTGGATGGCAATTTATTTGACAAGGGTTCAACCGTTATGACAAGTGCCACGATTGATCAAACTATATCTGAGCGTTTGGGTTTAGAAAATACCGATATCAGATTTATCGAGGTTGAAAGTCCGTTTGATTATCGGGCCAATTCTCTTCTATACATACCTAAGCACTTGCCTGATCCCAGAGCGGTTGGTTCTGAGGAAAAACGATATAGCGAGATAGTGAATTTATTGACGGCTTCTTTTGGTAAAGCTCTGGTCTTGTTTACCAGTCTGGCCGCCATGCGGGCCGCTTTTGCTTTTTGCCAAGATAAGGTTTCAACCAAAACAATCATGCAAGGTCAAAGGCCCAAGAGTTTTCTGATTGAGCAATTCTCGGCCGAATTGGATACCAGTCTTTTTGCTACGATGGGATTTTGGCAAGGCATAGACGTACCGGGGTCATCGCTGTCACTAGTGATCATCGATAAAATCCCCTTTTCAAGGCCAAATGACCCTTTGCTCGTGGCCAGAAGAGAATTGGCCGGAGAAAAAGCTTTCATGACAATAGATCTGCCGAGAGCGGCTAATTTACTGGCTCAAGGGGTAGGCCGCCTCATCAGGACTTCAACCGATCGGGGCTTGGTTGCCATCTTGGATCCCAGGCTAACAAAAGCCGGTTACAAAGACTATCTAATCAATTCTTTGCCGCCTATGCCAATTACCACAGACGGTTCACAGGCACTCTTATACCTGAGAAACCTGAATGGTCATAACATAAATGACTAGATTAAGGGCTATAACATATCTAAAATGTTTAACGTATATAGTATTTAGCAAGTGAAATTTTGCAGTATCCTACGATAACAATTACTTTGGCGGGAGAATATCATGGAAGTAAAGGCAATGGCGAAAATATGGCGGAAGGCATCCGTCGCCGTCCTACTTGGAGCATCGGCGGCTACGTTACCAGCCTATGCTTCTTTTGCTACCGGCATAAATTCTCATGCCAAGAATAAGGCTGTTTCCCACACGCAAACCGGGAAAAAAGGCAAAGGTCTTTTCGGTCTAGAACTCAGTCAACTGTCGGCTTTGAAAAATTACACTTTTACATCTTTTGTATCTGACAAAGGCCGAGAGGTAAAGACCTACGGAGATATACACTCTTTTAGTAATTTCCAACTTACCGGAGCTGTAAACACCTTTTATGTAAACGGTCAGGGTTATAGACATGTGGGAAAATCGGTTGATAAAGTAAAGATTTCTTCCCCACTTTCTTACATAGAAGCTGAAGATGAATATACATGGGCAAATCGTTTCCTTGAGGCAGCTTCAGCGACTGGAGCTTCGGTACACAAAACAGGTTTGTGTAAAACCGCCGGCGAACAAGGTTATATTTATAGCGATTCTGTAAAGTCAGCCAGGTCGGTGGCGGTAATTTGTGTGTCGGCCAAAACAGGCGCCTTATTATGGTATAAGGGCTACGCTATCGTCGGAGGCAAGTATGAGCAGGTATCGGGCTTTACAGTGACATCGATCGGAAATGTCAAGCCCATTACTTATGGAGCCAAAAAAGCAAAGTCCAAAGCTACAACAAGTACGCTTCCGGTTATTTTACATTCCATCCCTGCCACATTCCCCACAGCTATTCCCAAGCCTCCCGGTAATCTGTCAGGCGCTTCCGTACAGGGGAACCCGGTCCGACTCTGGATTATCATTACCAGTCCGCAATCGGCAAGCGACGTCACAGGTTATATTAACTCCCTCAAGGGGATGGGATTCAAAGTTTACGGCAAGCAGTATACCAACTATACAACCGTGCTCAAGAATTCTCAGTACTACGTCTCGGTCTCTTATTCAACACTCGGTCCAAGTGTTGTGGAGATGACTACATCCGTGGGGCTGCTAAAGAAATAGTTTTGTAGTAGTAAAAGTCGTACCTTGCATCAAGTACGGCTTTTACTACTTACTTATATGCTGCCAAAATATATTTCGCTGCTTTTTCGGCAATCATGATCGTGGCGGCATTGGTGTGACCTCTGATAAGTGAGGGCATGACAGACGCATCGGCTACCCTTAGGTTTCTGGTTCCTCTCAACAGAAGTTCTGGCGTGACGCATGAAGAGTCGTCTTGGCCCATGCGACACGTTCCCGCCGGGTGATAGAGTGTCTGGGATAAATTATTTATTGCCTCTTCCACCAGTTCTGCTTTGGTGAGCTCTTTCCCGCTTCCCCCGGATGGGGCGATGACTTTACCGACTGCCGATTTGATCGGCTCTATGTCAAGAAAGTCTATCAAATAACCGACGCCGAGCCGCAAACGCTCTCTGTCACTTCCTTCGCTGTCCGAGAGGTAATTTGGATTTACTACAGGTAGTTCCGTGGGATCAGGTGAAGAGATGGTGACACTTCCGCTGCTTTTTGGGCAAAGTAAAACTGTGGCAAGTGTAGCGGCATCTATTGTCGGGATTCCCTGACCTTCTCCAAGGAAAGCCACCGGCAAGAAAATCATTTCCATATCGGGAGCCGTAAGAGATGGATTTGACCTATAAAAAGCGTAAGCTTCACAGACCGGCGACGTGAGCATGCCTTTTCTTTGGAAAAAATACTTGAGAAATTGTCCGGGGGATGAGGCTTTGGCAATACTCCTATAGCCAGGTGTCTCTACAGCTATACCTGACGTAATGTGATCTTTGAGATTATACCCGATTTCTTTATTCTCGCTTAGGACATCGATTCCAAGTTGTCTTAAATCGTTGCCGTTTCCTATTCCGGACCGCATTAAGATGGCCGGGGTCGACAACGCTCCTCCGCATAAAATGACATCGCGTTTTGCATTTGCCAACAATTGGCCGGAGCGGCCAGCGGAATAAAGGATGCCGGTTGCCCTGTCTTGTTCAAACAGTATTTTATGACATAGAGCCCCCGTTCTCACTACCAGATTGGAGCGGTTCATGGCTTTTTTCAGATAAGCGTCCGCTACGGAGACTCGCCTACCTTTTGCCTGGTTGACTAGTGAAAGGTTGGCACCATGTACATCTTCTTCTTGGATCCGGTTGGGGTCACTTTCCAAAGATGAATGTTTAGCAGCCTCTAAAAACTCCAATGTAATCTTTCTGGGATCTCTCTGATCAGAGATGCTTATTTCTCCGGTTGTTCCATAATTAGGGTTCCCTTTTTCCTCTATAGAGAGAAGTTTTTCAGCTTTATGAAAGAAAGGCAAAACATTTTCAAAAGACCAATTCGTTCCCGCCTTTGATTCCCATTCGGAAAAATCCTCAGGTATACCGCGTATCCAGCACATGGCGTTGATTGCTGAACTGCCACCCAAGACTTTTCCTTGAGGAAATAAAATAGGTCTGCCGTTCAGTTCTCTTTGATTCTCTGTCTTCATACCCCAATCAAAGTTGGAAGAGAACAACCTGGGAAAAGCCGCAGGTAGGTGGATAAAG
Source organism: Actinomycetes bacterium (assembly GCA_021798275.1). GTDB lineage: Bacteria > Actinomycetota > Acidimicrobiia > Acidimicrobiales > Bog-793 > JAJZMK01. The sequence continues at coordinate 13,048 of JAJZMK010000088.1, forward strand.
GGATGTGTGTCGAATGGACCGGCTTCTATCAATAAGACCCTATGGCGCTTATTGTGGCTCAATCTGTTAGCCAATACGGAGCCGGAAGAACCCCCTCCCACGATAATGAAGTCAAATTCTTCTGCGGTCAAGTTTCTTTTTTGCTGGTTTACAACATCTGATTCCAAGGCCATAAACTTATACAATGACACAAAAAAGATATTGCTGTAGCTGATATAGACTCTAGATTATGCCGAAAGACAGATGACAGTTCATTAAATATAAAGTCATGTCATATCTCTGAAGCCGGAGAAGATATAAGTGAATCGCTGCCCATGGCGGCTCTCTGACGCTACCGATACCTGCTCATCAGCGTAAGTCCAGGATAACTCACTAACAATAGTTTAGCCAGTGCAGTTAATTGATGTATAGTAAAAATATTTTACCCTAATCAGACTTCGAAAGAACCGCTAAATGGAATCTTCTAATAGTATAACTGCCTTTTCATCTAACAATTTAACGGAGAATTTTTTCCTGAGATTGAAATCTAGAGTTACAAATCAATTAATAAAGCTCGTTCTGCTGACAACTTTACTGATTAGCTCGCTTACTATCATATCGTCGTTTGAATCCACGGCTGTCGCTGCATCTACATTACCTGCGACCATCAGTGGAAAAGTCACCAATAACTCAGGAACGGCCATAGGTGGGATATGTGTTGCTGCTTCAGAAAATAATGGTACAAGCTATGGTATGGCAGTCGCTTCGTCAAGTGGCTCCTACACCATTACCGGACTTAATTCAGGTAGTAGCTATAGTCTTTCATTTAATACCACTAATTGTAGCGGTACAGTAGTTAATTCCTCGTATGGAAGTAATGTATTGTATGCTACCTTCGTAACCGCCCCTGCTACATCAATTAACGAAACACTTATGCCGCCTCCATCTACCACCACCACTCAACCTCCATCTACCATAACCACTACTACAACTCAACCTCCCGCGACTACCTCGACCACAACCACCACCACAACTCCATCGACAACTTCGACAACCACTACCTCTGTAATCACCAAAGCCGGTACTCTAACAACTCCGAGACTAATTATTTACCCCGCTACAACAAAGACATCTATGAAGGAAGTCTCTCTTAGGGTAAAGTGTCTAAACAGTTCATGTATAGGTAACGAAGTAATAAGAATAAAGACCTATAAAGAAGAACTAAGACATATAACTATAAAGGTAAAAACAGATAAAGGTAAGAAAACAAATAAAAAGCAGATTACGAAGAAACTAAGAGTTCCAATAGAAACGGTAATCGGAAAAGGTAGCTTCAACATCAAAACAGCCACAGAAGGCACAATCACTGTTCACTTGAACAAGATCGGAC
>JAJZMK010000020.1 GCA_021798275.1 Actinomycetes bacterium
CAATATGATTCACTTGATACGTCTACCATACTCCAATCACCGTCTACTATAGATTCTGGTGCAACTCTAAACGTTTCCTCAGGTGCAGTTCTAGATATTACAGGAACTGCTGTTTTAGATTCTGGAGGAATACTTAGCTCGTCTGGAAGCGTGGTTGTGGATGGTAGGTTCATTGTAGATCAAAGCGTGGCTATACCGACTTTGACTGTTAATGGGACATTAGTAATAGGGCAATCTGTTGTTGTATCCTCAAATGAGTATTTATCCAACGGGGGTACAATCCAACTTGATTCTGAAACGCCTGGTCAGTTCGGTAAGTTGCTTATATCAGATAAGGCAGATCTATCGTATTATAGACTTTACCTACAGACTACATACCCCCTTAGTTGTGGAATGACTGTAGTGGCAATTCAGGCATCGGGCATCATAAATAGTTGGTCCTCCATAGGATATAATTCATCTTTACCTAGCGGCAATTTGCAATCTAGCCTTGACGCCACTACAGCAGGAGTTTATGTATATTGTCCACCCCCGCCTGTGTCGGCAGCACAAACAGCTGGTACCGGATCATCTATTGACGCTCTAAATCCATCTGTTGATGTTGCAGAACCTGTTAACACAGATACCGGTGCGTACTCTACCGTAGAGACTGACGCTAAGCTTTCGGGTAACGGAGTACCTTTTACATTCACTCGTTCTTATACATCGACTGATACATCAAGTGGACCGTTCGGTATCGGTTGGACTGATTCAATGAACGTGACAGCAATCGCTTCTGGTGCAAACGTTACGGTAACGGATGGAAACGGTCAGCAAGTAATATTCAATCTTCAATCGAATGGTAGTTACGTAGGTCCGCCGGGCACCATTTCACAGTTGACCGCTATTAGCGGTGGCGGATGGTTGCTAGTGAGACATGATCAAACACACCTTACTTTTAACTCAGCAGGACAGCTTATTTCAGAGGTAAATCGAAATGGCATTGGGCTGAGCCTGTCATATAATAGCGCCGGACAGTTGATTTCGGTAACCGACTACGAGGGACATGTTGTCACTTTTACCTACAATACAGCTGGGGAAGTTGCATCTATGAATTTCCCGTCTAACAGAAGCGTTACCTATTCATATAATAGCGCCGGACAGTTGACTACGGTAACTGATGCTTTAGGTGGCGTGACTACTTATACATATAATACTGCCGGGTTACTTACCATTATAACAGATCAAAATGGTCACAGGGTAGTAGAAAATACTTATAATTCCGCAGGCCAAGTTATATCACAAGTGAACGCCCTTGGTAAGACGGCAACATTTGCCTATGACTCCTCAACAGGCGTCACTACTTATACAGATCCTGATGGAAATGTATGGAAGTATATGTATGTCAATAATGTTCTTGTGGAAAAAATTAACCCTTTAGGTGGAGTTACGTCTTATACATACAATCCTAATTTAGAGATAGTGGCTGTTACCAATCCTGATGAATATACGACGTTGATGTCCTACGATAATTCGGACAACATGCTTAGCGAAATCACGCCATTAGGTGCCACAAAGACGTGGACTTACGATAGTATGAATGATGTTACTTCGTATACAGACCCATTAGGCAATACCACCAACTATACTTATAATGCGCATGGCAATCTTATAAAAACAGTTTTGCCAAATGGGGCGACTACGACTGTCATACGTAATTCGACTACTGGTATGCCAATTGCGGTTACAGACCCATTAGGCAATACCACCAACTACAGTTATAATTCGGTTGGTCAATTAATAAAGATGACTTCTCCGGACGGAGGGAATACCACCTATTCCTATGACAGTGCCGGTCGTTTGGTATCTGTTACGAACCCGTTAGGGAATACCACCACCTATACTTATAATACGCTAGATGAGTTGACTTCTGTAACTAATTCTTTGGGAGATGTTACAACCTACGGTTATGATCCTGTCGGCAATAAAACTTCGATAACTGATGCGAACGGCAATACCACCACCTATTCCTATGACGCAGCCAATCATTTGATATCTGTTACGAATGCAGAAGGAGGTGTAACCTCATATACCTATAATGCAAATGGCAACAAAACATCTGTTACCGACGAGAATGGAAATACCACCACCTATTCCTATGACAGTGCCGGTCGTTTGGTATCTGTTACGAACCCGTTAGGAAATACCACCACCTACGCCTATGACCCTGTCGGAAATAGAATCTTAGTAACAGAACCAGATGGTACTACCGTGACAACTACCTATAACGGCGATAACCTCCCGACAAAAGTTTCTTATTCAGATGGAACACCAACGGTTACCTTTACTTACGATCAAGATGGTCGTAAAATCTCAATGACAGATGGTACCGGTACGACGACTTATACTTATAATTCAGTTGGCAATTTATTATCAGTAAAAGCTCCATCGGGTAATTACGCTTACACTTACGATTTAGACGGCAACGTTATTTCTAGAACATATCCTGATGGCACAACAGTGACTTATACTTATAACGGTAACGGATTGCAGGCATCACTTGCCTCCGGATCCATCAGTGCTACTTTTACTTATGACCTTGCCAATGAATTAACCGGTATCGCACTACCTGTAGCCAATGGCTATACGGAAACTTATACTTATGACGGTGCAGGTAGAGTTACGTCCGTTGTCGATCAGAATGCAGGAAGCACCCTCAGTTCATATACTTATTCCTACGATCCCGCCGGGAACCCAACATCTGTAACGATCAACGGACAGCTTGACACCTATACTTACGATCAACTGAATCGTATTACAAACGTTTGCTACGCTAAATCATGTTCTGGCGGTGATATTGGCTATTCATATGATCCTGTAGGTAATTTAACTGCTGTTGATCAAAATTCATCTATTACTAAGTATGCCTATAATGCAGCAGATCAAATCACCAGTGCTACTTCTCCCACCGGTGTCATTAATTACACATATAATGTAAACGGCGAGAGAACCGCAGCGGGTTCTACGGCTTACACGTGGAATGCCGCGGGCGAGATGACTTCCCTGACGTCAGGTTCGGCTACGACAACGTACTTATACAACGGTGTCGGTACCAGGACCTCGGCAACCATGGGTTCGAGTACGACAAGTTACTCTTATGATGTTAATAATTCCTTGCCAGAACTAGTCCTAGAAAGCAATGGCGCTGGTTTAGTTGAGCGTGAAATCTTTGGTGCGGGTAAACTTATTTCTATTTCAACTCAGTCAGGAAACTACTACGTGGGACATGATGCACTTGGTTCTGTAGTGGCACTTACCAATGCTACTGGAGTTGGCGAAGAAACTTATACTTATACGCCTTTTGGCGAGAGACTTACAACAACTATACTCAACAATAATGCTCCAAGCATAGATGTTGCTTTTGAATCACAATTGCTCGATCCTTCTGGGCTCTACTCTATAGGCGCCCGTGAGCTTGACCCAATGACCGGTTCTTTTTTATCAGAAGATCCGCTCATGGCATCCGTTATGAGCCCAGCTGTATCGCCATATGTATACGCCAAAGATCAACCCACTTTTTTTGAAGATTTGAGCGGAGAACATGCATGGCCGACTAAGTCCATTGAAAACGGGGCACTAGGTGCGCTTGGTAATGCCGGAACAGCTATCTCCATAGGTGAAGCAGGCTCTAATCTAGTTTCCAATTGTGCAGGCCAATCGTATTCCAGTAACTGTCGTGTTGCAGCAATGCAAAGTGGGTTAAATATCTCCATCACTGTTGCAGGTGGAGCCGTCGGCTCGCTGGGGGGTCCTCTTGGTGAAGCGGCAATGGGTGTCGTTACAGGTGCAGTCTCCTCCTCTGCCGACCAATACATTGGGAGTACTTACTACGGTATTGAAAATGCTCAGTACTATCAGGGTAGCATTGGCCAAGCCCAAAATATACTTGATAGTGCCGTAGGGACAAATGTGATGAACACCATGTTCCCCTTTCTGTCAAGCAATAGCGGATATAGCGGTATAGCCCCGAGTAAATAAGGTGCTCCCTTGCAAATAACTATTCAACCAATATTTTGACATGTTCGTGAAGTCTGACAAGGAGTAAATAAAACGTTTATCTGGCTGGTCCAAAAACATAGGGCCACACTAACTTTCGATACGGCTTAACAAGAGGTACCCAATTTCCCAGAGTACCAAAAGCTTCAATAATATATCTTGTAGCTACATACAAAAAAATTGATATCTATGCAAATACTCAGACGAAGTCAGCCGTGCACTGGCTAAACATATGGGAATTGATTTCGAACGCAAGTTCATATCTCTTGGTGAAATTAGGAAATTAGTAGGAGCTGTAAAGAAGCGATCTGCTCCGCGGTGATCTCAATCAACTGAAAGTCTAAAAGCATACTTATCTAATAGGATGGTTAGATAGAATTCTCAAAATCAACTGTCAAAGTCGGTAAAGATGGATGATCCGGCAATTTTTTTTTGATTAAGTGCTATTATTGTGTAAATAATTATTTATACTCAAATCATTGCCGCAGGTAAAGAATAATTGCGGCCAATCCTGCCAGCAAAGAGGCCCTTTGTCATGTATTCGGATAATGAAGTAACTGCTTCAGAGGATAATCCTGACAACAAAAAGGGCATTAGTGTCACATGCCGCAGGACTCATAAGCGCGGAGTGGCGATTATTGCGGTTGCCGCTGGAGTGTTTTATCTCTTGACCTATATAACAATGCCGTCCCGTGAATGGCGAAACCTGATGTCGGCACAGCAACTTGATCTGGGCTCTTTCGAATTGATTTTTTGTTGGTGGGTCGCCTATTTTTCCCTGTCGAACAAGGAATATAAGCGTTTCGGATTGCTGACATTGAGGACTTTTCTTGACGCTGTGAGCTGGAACAGGGAGAGTAACCGGCATATGTCCGGCGATGACGCCGGTCCCTCCAAAAAAGACTTAGAAAAAGAAAAAGAAATATCAATTAGGGAAAAATCTCAGTCGAGTCGCGACGTCCAGGGAATAATGATAGCCATAGTGGTACTTTTGATAACCCTGCTGATGGTGGTCAAAAATCCTACGCCTCACCACAGAATCTACATGTCCATGCTGTACGGATCCATATTTTCAGTCGGTATCGTTATTACTCTTTGCTGGGTATTGTCAATCGATATGTTTGACACTATTATGAACGCATTTAAAAGTAACGCCGGCGATTCCAATCAAATCAGAAGCCATTTATATAGGGAAGTGGGTCCCTTCCGGCTCGGTGCGGTAACTTACGGCTATATAGGACACGCCCTTATGCCCATATTTATGCTAATGATTTTTTCCCTGTTTGCTCCGACGGGAGCAGCTATCGGAGCGGCCGTGTATTTGTTTTTGGCGTATCCGTATTACTTTGGTTATATGGAAGTCACCGAGCACTACGAAAAAGACGGCTCCCCATTTGAGTCAGCCTCCGTTGTTTTCGAGACAAGCACGACGAAGTTTGATCGGCCGCACAACAGTCGGGGAGTTTCTGATGACAATTGTGTGTGTAAAAATCGCATCTCTGGCAACTGGCCCTCCTGGTTCTTTCTGCTCGTGTTGTTGGTGCCTGCCATTTTGATTATGGCGCATGCGATATGAGTGACGGTACCGCTGTTCCGGAAAAAGCAAATGACTACAAAAAAGCCGTTAGGGACACTTATAACATAAATGCCGCTGTCTATTCCGAACATACTTTTATGCAGCATCGCAATCTGGAAGTTTTGGCGGAAAAGATCTTTTCCGCCAAAGACAGTTTTGCCTGTGTTTTGGACATCGGAGCCGGGTCAGGCTTTAGCTTGGGGAATCTGGATCGGTATGAACGACAAGACTCTCTCGGTCATTTGGTGAGGGCAGATATATCAGAAAAAGCCCTACTGAGCGGTCCTTTAATATCGCGTTTCCCATATATCAACGTATGCTGTGACGCCGAACGGCTTCCTTTCGTCGAAAATTATTTTGATCTTGTCTATGCCAATTCCGTGCTGCACTGGCTTGAAGCCGAGTCCGGGCATACGGGTTTTGAACGGGCCATACATGAGGCCTTAAGAGTGACAAAACCCGGTGGGATTTTTGCGGCCAGCATAGCGGCTGCGGAAACCTCACGCATGTTTTTCAAAGTTTACGAAAGTATCATGCGTGAGAGTGGAAAAAAGTTGTCGACAAAAGTAAGGATAAAAAAAAATCCCATAGGGGCGATGGAACTCCATACGGTTGTGGATACCCTGCTCTCTTTTGGGGCAGGCATTATCTCGGCTGAGCTTGTCTACGAACCCGTTCTTTATTCTTCCGCCAAAGAGTATCTAAACGATGTAAAAGCATACGGGTATCATTCCCTGCTGAGCGGAGTGGATGCAAATTTGCAAAGCATTCTTTGGAACGAAATCAGTCAACGTTTTTTGGAAAAAGTCGGACCGGGTGATTATCTGCATGATCAGTATATGATCTATGTCCTGGCTTCAATAAGACATAACGCAGTAGATGGAACCCGGTAAAGTTATCGCCCTCAGATACTAAACGAAAGACCATCTCCCTGTTTGTTTACCCTGATGACCGAACCGTTTTGAAATTCTCCTTTAATAATTCTGGCGGCCAATTCGTCAAAAAGGTCTCTTTGGATGACGCGCTTTAATGGTCGTGCCCCAAAGGCCTCGTCGTAACCCTTTTTGGCCAAGAACAGCTTGGTTTCCTCGGAGACAATGATTTTGATGGAACGCTGCTCAAGTCTTTTTTCAAGGGTTTTCAACTGAATATCCACTATGGGCAACATATCCTCCGGTTGCAGATGCTTGAATCTGATGATTTCGTCAATCCTGTTTATAAATTCCGGCTTAAAGAAATTCATCGGATCGCCCGCGAGGTTGGAAGTCATGACAAGTATGGTGTTGGTAAAGTCAACGGCCCGACCCTGCCCGTCCGTCAGTCTTCCGTCGTCCAAAACTTGCAGCAAGACATCGAAGACGTCGGGGTGGGCTTTTTCTACCTCGTCGAACAGTATGACGGCGTAAGGTCTGCGCCTTACAGCTTCCGTCAATTGTCCTCCCTGGTCATAACCTATATAGCCTGGAGGAGCCCCCAATAAACGTGATACCGAGTGCTTTTCTTGGTATTCACTCATGTCAATGCGTACCATGGCTTTTTCGTCGTCGAACAAAAATGCGGCTAGGGATCTGGCAAGTTCTGTTTTCCCGACTCCCGTGGGCCCGAGAAATAAAAATGACCCAATGGGTCTGTTGGGATCCGACAGGCCCGCCCTGTTTCGGCGGATGGCATTCGAGACAAGACGAACGGCTTCGTCTTGTCCGACCACTCTTTCATGCAGGTGGTCTTCCATATTAATTAACTTGGAGGCTTCGCTTTCCAACAGCTTTGTGACGGGTATGCCCGTCCATTTGGAAATTACTTCCGCCACATCCTCCGCGTCGACTTCTTCTTTCAGCATTTTGTGTTCGGTTTGTATTTCATTTAATTTCTTGGTCGCCTCTTCAATCTGGGTGTTGATGTTCGGAAGAACTCCGTATCTTATTTCTGAGGCCCTGTCCAGGATGCCGTCTCTCTCAAAGCGTTCGGCGTTGGCTTTTTCTCTTTCCAGCTGTTCTTTCAGGTCGCGTATGGAGGTGATGGCGTTTTTTTCTTGTTGCCAACGCGCCGTCATGGAACCTTGTTGTTCTTTGTAATTGGATATTTCCGCTTCCAATTGCTCCAGTCTTTGGCGGGAGGGCGCATCGGTTTCTTTGATAAGAGCCACTCTTTCGATTTCCAATTGACGTATTTTGCGGGTGATCACGTCTATCTCGGTCGGCATGGAGTCAATTTCTATTCGCAGTCTGCTTGCCGCTTCGTCGATCAAGTCAATTGCTTTATCCGGCAAATAACGTCCCGTGATATACCTGTCGGACAAGACACTGGCGGCGACAAGAGCGTTGTCTTGAATGCGGACACCGTGGTGCACTTCGTAACGCTCTTTTAGGCCCCGGAGAATCGTAACGGTATCCTGCACGCTGGGCGGTCCGACAAAAATTGTTTGGAACCGCCGTTCGAGAGCCGCATCTTTTTCGATGTGGAGGCGGTATTCGTCAAGGGTCGTCGCTCCCACCAGACGCAATTCGCCTCTGGCCAGCATCGGCTTGATCATGTTTCCGGCATCCAAAGCCCCCTGTGCTTCGCCTGCTCCCACTATGGTATGCAGTTCGTCAATGAAAGTGATGACTTCCCCTTCGGAGTCCGTAATTTCTTTGAGAACCGCCTTTAGCCGTTCCTCGAATTCCCCTCTGTACTTTGCTCCGGCGATCATGGCCGCGATGTCCAGGGATATGACCTTTTTAGTGCTCAGGCTTTCCGGGATATCTCCGTCGATAATCCTTTGCGCAAGACCTTCCACGATGGCGGTTTTGCCCACCCCGGGTTCTCCTATCAAAACGGGGTTATTTTTGGTGCGGCGGGACAATACCTGTATCACGCGGCGTATTTCCTCGTCTCTTCCTATTACCGGGTCGAGTTTTCCTTTTCTGGCCAATTCGGTCAGATCGCGTCCGTAACGCTCCAAAGCCCGATATGTCTCTTCGGGGCTCTGTGAGGACACGGTGTGAGAACCGCGCGTTTCGCGCAAAGCGTTGAGAAGCGTATTTTTATCCGTAGGAATCAAATCGTGCAGAGCCAGGAGCATGTGTTCAATGGAGATATAAGAATCTCCCATGTCGTTTTTCAGGCCGTCGGCTAAGTCAAAGGTTTCGGAAAGCGCTCTTGAGATTTGCGGGGAAGATCCGCCGTAAGATTTTGGCAGGGATGAAATTTTTTGTTCCAGACGTTTTTTTACGTCGGCGGGAGCGATGTTGATCTTATCCAGAATCGGTATAAAAATGCCGTCCTGTTGGCCGAGTGCGGCAAGCAGGAAGTGCAGAGGTGTAATTTCCGGATTATTTCCTTTTTCTGCCAAGTTTGACGCTTCCGCAAGGGCTTCCTGTGTTTTGAGCGTCCATTTGCTTGGATCAAGCGTCATTTTGTCTCACTCCTTTTATCAATACGGCTTTATTTTATTTGACATAAAAAGACTTGCCGTTGCGTTGATTCCATATTTCTATCAGAAACAACAATTCTTTGGCCTGCGAGGTTTGTCTTATGGGCAACTTTGCACTCCGCACGGGTACCAGGTCCCTTCTGTATTGACGGTGAATTTCTTTAATGTGCATCTCGGCGTTGTGGCGGGCATACTCCAACTCTCTTTGTAAATCGGCAATGGCCTCTTCCAGTTCGAGTATCTTGCGTACACCTTCCAAATTGATGCCGTTTCGCGTCAGATCTTGTATGCGCTTCAATTTCTCTATATCTTGTGCGCAATAACGCCTGTTGCCGCCGGTTGTCCTTCTGGGGCCCAGCAGGCCTTTTCTTTCGTAGATCCTGAGTGTCTGAGGGTGCAAACCCGAGAGTTCCGCCGCAACAGATATGATATAGACGGGCTTTTCGTCCGTGTCGGCGTCAAGGGAGGCGTCTTTCATGATTTAGTCTCTTCCTCCCAGGATTGCCGCGGAGACGAAGATGTGGCGCCGGCAAAGGTTTCCAGAGCTTTTTTCTGTCGGTCGTTTAGTTTCTGCGGTACGACAATTTCCACGCTGACAAGCAAATCTCCGTTGCCGCCGGTTCGCCTGACTCCTTTGCCTGCCACCCTGAACGTCTTGTTGCCGTTGGTCCCCGGCGGTATTTTCAAGGTTACAGATCCGTCCAGCGTGGGTACTTTGATGGTGGTTCCCAGTGCAGCTTCCGGGAAAGTTATGGGCGCCGTAACTAAAATATTGTCATCTTTTCTCGAGAATACGGGGTGTTTATCTACATGTACGGTGACGTAAAGATCTCCCGGGTTTGTTCCCGAAGCGTTTGTTTCTCCCCGGGACGGTACCTTGATTCTCTGTCCGTCGGCCACGCCGGCCGGAATGCGCAGTTTTACCTGTCTGTTTTTCTTTTCAAACCCGCCGCCGCCGCAATTCGGGCAGCGCTCGATAACCGTGACTCCTCTTCCGCCGCAGTCCGGACAAGGGCTGGAAAGGGAAAAAAGGCCTTGATTGTCGTTCAGTACTCCCGTGCCTTTACACCTTTGGCAGGTCACCGGGGAAGTGCCGGGCTTGGCCCCGCTTCCCATGCATACGGAACACCTGACGGCCGAAGTTACGTTTACCGAGGTGGTAAGGCCTTTGACGGCGTCGAGAAACGACAGGTGGATTTCGGCTTCCAGGTCGCTCCCTTTCGGGACGGACCCGGATGTGTATGAGGTCCGGCGTTTTCCGGCCCCACCTCCGGCATTGCGGAAGATGCCTCCGAAAAGGTCGGTAATGTCGTCTATCTTAAAATTGAATCCGCCCTGTCCTCCGATGCCCGAGCCGACCGGACCCATTTTCCGAACGGTGTCGTATTCTTTGCGCTTGGCGGGATCTCCCAAAACGTCGTATGCCGCGGAAATTTCTTTAAAACGCTCTTCCGAGCCGGGGTTGGCGTCGGGATGGTATTGCTTTGCCAGTTTACGGTAAGCGCGGGTGATCTCCTTGTCCGCGGCGGTTGAAGAAACCCCCAGGACTTTGTAGTAATCCGTTTCGATCCACTCTCGTTGTGCCGCCATAATATCTGCCTTTTGCGTCCGTGCCCGTTCTCATCCTCCGCAGGAATTGAATGCGGAGGATGAGAACAAAGTCTATTTTACCGATGTTTACAGGCTTTTATCCTTTAACCTTGACCATTGCCGGCCGCAGAACCTTTTCTTTGAACTGATAGCCGGATCTCAGCACCGCTGTGATGATGCCCGCTTCTTCGGGAGCATCAGCCTCTTCGTGGCTCACGGCGTCGTGGTAAGCGGGGTTGAATTGTTCTCCCGACTGCCCTATTTTCGTGAGGCCCTCTTTTTGGAGGATGTTTTCCAGAAGGGAGCCTATTTGGATAAACGGTTTGACGAATTCTCCTTTGACTTCCGTCGATGTTTTCCCTTCGGAGCCGTCTCCTTTGACAGCCGTCCCTTTCGGCTCGGTTTCGCTGTCGAGTTTTTCTCTCACAAAAGCGTCAGGATCCATATGGTTCAGGGCCAGTTCAAAGGCATCCAACACGGGCAACAGCTTTTCGATAAGTTGGGAATTGGCCAACTCTTTCGATTCCAGCTGTTGGCGTTGGGCGCGCTTTCTGAAATTGTCAAAGTCGGCCTGCAGCCTTTGCAGGGCGTCCAGGTAGGAGTTCCTCTCGTCTAAAATTCTTTCCGCTTCCGAGAGAACTTCCGACGGTTCGCCCGCCGGCACGTCGGCAAGGTCGCCATCGCCGGAAATCCCATACGGTCCGCCGTTCCCGACGTCCTCTGCCGCCTCTCCGTCGGCTTTGTCCGTACTGTTGTCGTCAAAAGATGGATCGTCTTTCACGGCGGCTTTCCTTTTGTCGTCTGGCCCTTCTCTCTTCGGAATAGGGCGGTCTTTGTTTTCGGTTTCCCTCGACACGTTCGTTCCTAATCACCCGGCTCATCGACTATTTCGGCGTCAACCACTTCTTCGTCGTTGCCGGCGGAGGACGAAGCGGCGGCTCCGTTCTGGTTGGCTTCGGCGGATGCCGCTTCGTACAGTCTTTGTCCGAACGCCTGTGAGGCCGTGATGAGTGCTTCGGTTGCTTGCTTGACGGCATTGATGTCCGTTCCGGCAAGTGCCTTTTTCAGGTCCTCGAGTCCGGATTCGACTTTTGTCTTTTCGTCACCGCTGAATTTTTCCCCTTCATCTTTCAGGAGTTTTTCCGTCCTGTGGATCAGGGTTTCGGCGTTGTTTCTGGTTTCGGCCTCTTCTTTTCGTTTGCGGTCGTCTTCCGCGTGCAATTCGGCGTCCTTCACCATTCTCTCTATGTCGTCTTTGGGGAGGGATGACTGACCGGTGATCGTCATGGACTGCTCTTTGCCGGTGGCGCGGTCTTTGGCCGATACGTGCACGATGCCGTTCGCGTCTATGTCGAAAGTAACCTCTATCTGAGGCACTCCCTGTGGAGCGGGCGGGAGGTCAACCAGTTCGAATTTGCCCAGAGTTTTGTTGTACATGGCCATGTCACGCTCACCCTGGAGCACGTGGATTTCAACGGAGGGCTGGTTGTCTTCCGCCGTAGTGAAAACCTCCGATCTCTTGGTGGGAATCGTGGTGTTGCGCTCTATCAGGCGGTGTGTGATACCGCCCTTGGTCTCTATGCCGAGGCTCAAAGGCGTAACGTCGAGGAGAAGCACGTCTTTGACGTCACCCTTCAGCACGCCTGCCTGAATGGCGGCGCCGATGGCAACGACTTCGTCGGGGTTGACCCCTTTGTGGGGTTCTTTGCCCGTCAGCTCCAGTACGAGTTCCTGAATGGCCGGCATACGGCTGGAACCGCCCACCAACACCACATGGTCTATATCTGATTTCGATAAGCCCGAGTCTTTGATGGCCTGTTCGAATGGGCCGCGGCAGGCTTGCACAAGGTCTTCAGTCAATTCCTGGAATTTTGCTCTGGTTAATTTAAGATCCAAGTGCTTGGGACCGTCTTGTGTGGCGGTGATAAAGGGCAGGTTGACGGAAGTTTCCTGGGTGGTGGAGAGTTCTATTTTTGCTTTTTCTCCGGCCTCTTTAAGCCTTTGTACGGCCATTTTGTCTTGTGACAGGTCGACTCCCTCGGTGTCTTTGAAACTCTTGACAAGCCAGTCAATGACTCTTTGGTCCCAGTCGTCTCCTCCCAAATGCGAATTTCCGGCCGTGGACTTTACCTCAAATACGCCGTCGCCTATTTCCAGCAAGGAAACGTCAAAGGTGCCGCCTCCCAAGTCAAAGACGAGTACGGTTTGTTCCGTTTTTTCTTTGTCCAAGCCGTAAGCCAAAGCGGCAGATGTGGGCTCGTTGATAATTCGCAATACCTCAAGGCCGGCAATCTGTCCGGCCTCTTTGGTGGCGGTTCTTTGAGAGTCGTCAAAATAGGCGGGAACGGTAATGACCGCCTGAGTGACTGTGTCGCCCAGGAAGGCCTCGGCGTCTCTTTTCAGTTTCTGCAGTATCCTCGCTGAAATTTCCTGCGGGGTGTATTTCTTTCCGTCTATGTCAACGGTCCAAGAAGTGCCCATATGTCTCTTGACCGATCTGATGGTCCGGTCAGGGTTGGTAATGGCCTGCCTCTTTGCTATTTCTCCCACCAACACTTCGCCTGATTTGGTAAAACCCACTATGGAAGGAGTGGTTCTTCCCCCTTCCGCATTCGGTATGACCGTAGGCTCTCCGGCCTCCAGTACGCTTACCACCGAGTTGGTTGTACCTAGATCAATTCCTACTGCCTTAGGCATAATTTCCTCCGTATGTGTTTACGGTCTTTTGACCTTATAAATGTTACGCTATTGATTATATACAAAGTTGAGTATGTTATTGTCAAGTTTTGAATATTTAAAAAATTCTGACAGATAGCAGCATGTCATGGCCGCTAAATACTGAATATCTTGCTTTGTCTGATGTAGGGAAAATAACACGGCTGGCTGCCGTCGCTAAGCTTTGGGGAGTTTTGGAGGGTGGTAAAATCAAAAACCCGGTTCTTACCAGAACCGGGTTTTTGATTTTACGAAAGGTAAAAATGAAAAAGCTCTTTATTTATTATAGCCGAAAATGGCTCATCGTCGGAGCGGCGGTTTTATCTTCTCCGGTTCCGGCAAGCATTCTCCCTGTTCATCTAAGAGTCGGCGATTATTTTTCCCACTATCTGTGTGAGAAGAAGCAATTGGCGCTTTTCTCTGGATCTCAGCGACCTGTGCTGACGCCCAAATATAAACGTAAGACTATCTTTGCCGATGCGGATCCATGCGGTGTCGCCCGTGACGTTCAGCCCGCCGGTGTCTTCGGAACCGCTTTTTAACCCGGCGACAAAAGCCTCCAACCATGCGGGCGACGGCATATCGCCGGAAGCCGTCACGACACAAGAGTCTTTTTCCCGGAACAGAACCGCCCAGTCCAAATTGAAACAGGCGGTGCAACCCGCCACAAACGAATGGAACAATTCGGTGGGCGTGTCGGATGCGAGAAGTTCATAGGATATCTGCAGGGGATCTTGGATGGCGTCGCTCAAGTCGGCTTTCAGTTCCCTGATGTCTTCCACACCCACGTCGTCCAACTCTGCAATTTTATTCAACATCAGA
>JAJZMK010000140.1 GCA_021798275.1 Actinomycetes bacterium
GCTGTCACCATGACGGCGATTAGAGATATCAAGAAAATAATGAGACTGAGCGTCAAGTATTCGGGCCAGTAAGATATGGTAACTTCAGATCTTCCCTTTGGCAATTTGACTTGTAAAAACCCACCTTGTAAGCCTTGAAAACTACGGGTGGGAATGAACTTTCCGTTTATCTTGGCACTCCATCCCGGTTCGTCGTCGACAGCCAAACTGACCCAACCGGGATAGAACATATAGATCGTGATTTGTGCCGTGCTGTCGCCTGTGTAAGTTAGGGAATTTAATATCTCACCTTCATTTTTTGCAAGTGACGCTCCGCTTTTGCCGGGAATCTGATACAGCTTTTCAGAGCCCAGTATGGCTACGAATTTAAAACCTGCCGGAGGCCGGCGCGTCACCAGGCTGTCAAGGTTATTTTGGATGAGGATATCGCTTTTGATAAGAGGAAAGATCATCTGTGCCACTTTTATTCCGATAGGGTCAACAAGAGGTGGGTTGATACTTTGTCCGGTTGCTAAAGCATCAAGATAATCATAGATGAAGCGGGGTTTTGTGGCGGGAAATTGCCTGGCCAACAAGGGCTGTTGCAATCTCCACTCCATGTCGTCCAGGAGGCCTGTGATAATGTCTGGTTGTTTGGAAACGACTCCTTTTAGATGAGAAGAGGATAATATTTCCGACAATCTTGTGGCGGCATCGGTTATCAATCTGAGCGGTGCATGCACAGGTTCCAATACATAACTTACCCCGAACATTTTTGCCTGAGATATGGATGTAATATCTGGTGCAAAGTTCGTTTGGTCACCTGCCAATTCATATTGTGCCAGGTTGGGAGCGGCGGAAGCAAGAATCCACTCTTTATCCAAAGCTTCCGGTGTAACGGCATCATATCCCGCCAATTCTCTGATCTGATAAGCCGCATTCAACTCCGGAAAGATTCCAAGACGCGGAGCCTGCATGGGGGCATGATTCCCACCCAGCGCAACAAGGGATGTTTTGGTATAGCTGATAAGTTTAGAAACGGCTTCATTTTGGGGGAGGTAAGAAGAGGACCAGGTATTGATTTGATAACTGGCGCCGATCATGGTTAAAGCTTCAAGCATAACCATGATCGGTATAGATAATTGGGCCAGTCTCCTTTTCGTGTTGTCAAGCGTTTTATTTTTTACAACAGCTCTGTTTTTCCTTGCTGTCCACACATAGAGCAATAAGGCAAGAAACGGAATTAGTGACAAGTAAAGGCCGTGCAATCGTAAGTTTTTTTCGGCCGTGGTAAGAACGTTATTTGCATAGGTAGTTACCAACAACCCGATCCATAGGGTGGCTGTGAAAAAAATTATCAGTATATCAAACAGCCCGAGGGGCTTATTTTTGATGTCTTCTAGGCCGATTGCGGCCAAGATAACAAGGAGAGGACAGATAACAAGTAGGGAGCGTCCAAATGCTATTGTTTTTATAATCGGGATTTCTACTGCTATGTTATAAATCGGGGTTATATGAAACGCCAGACAAAATAAGACGACAAGCGTTATCGTTACAGTCATAACGATTTTGTCATGCCATTTTCTCTTTAGAGCCAGCAATACTCCGGCAAAGATAAGCAACCCGACAAAAGATGCCATTTCGTAATAATTTGACGGACCAAACCAGACACTAGAAGACGTCGGGAGGCCAAACCAGGTAGGGTCGATGAAACCAAATATGGCTTCAATCGGGAGAGTGGGTTGTATGGGCCTTGTAGAGCTGACGCTGAGAGAGAGAACTTTTAGGGCAGGCAGCCAAGTCGGTGCGGAAAGTAAAACACCGGCTACGATAGACAGACAGATTGTCAGATATGGTTTTAGAATATTTGCATCGTGTGACATATGGATAAAAGGCTTTTTGCTAAAGCGGGGCTTTTGGCTCAGATTATTGCCGATGTCTGCCGTTGTCGCATTTTTTGCATGGGCATTTTCCGATTGACCGGCGTTCTCTTGAGGATGTTTGAATAAAGTCCTAATCAAAAAAGTACATATAAAAATGGCGACTGCAATAGCAGCGATGGCAATTACTTCCGGAAAGCCACCAGCTATCAAAAAGGCTGTAGCGAGAGCCAAATATATTCCGTAGATTGGTTTTGGTTTACGTATTATTAGAACAAGACAGGCAATTATCCAACAGAACCACTCCGAGACCCCTGTTTGAGGCCAACCCGCCCATGCTGCAGTGGGGCCGGCAAGTTCAGCCGCAATTCCAGCCAATAGCGAAAGACCGAAAGAAATTTTCAAAACTCTGGCCAGTACGTAACATCCCATAGCGGTAAGGATGATTTTTGAAATAACGATAACGCTGTAACAGATGTTTACCGGGAACATATAGGAGATAAGGGAAGGTAGGCTAAAAGGAGCGGATTGGAAATTGGCCAGTTCAGGCAACCCCAAATCGCTGTAAGGATTCCAAAGAGGTAAGTGCCCGCTGTGTATAGCCATGTAGTTGAGTGCGGCCCACACGCCATCTTGTCTGGCTTGATCGCCTGCGACTATATTATGGACGTGCGGTGCCAAACTCTTGCCGATACCGGCATGTAAGGCTAAGTCAAAGGTTCCGAAGATAAATCCGCTTTTGAAAGCTGGGAAACTCCATCCGATGGCAACTAGGACAAAAATCGTCAAGGGTAAAACAGCGTTTAGCAAAATAGGGTTTAAAATTTGGAATACTCTCGGGGTAATTTGTTGCGGAGGCTTATATTCCATTATTTTGTTCCCGAATCTCTGCGAGTTGGTATTTTGGTCTCTATGACTCAACGATATGACACATTACCAATTATTGTCAGGTATTTACTGCTTGGATTGGGAATTGGTAATCATATTCCCGGTTTTGTGGACGCTTACTACGCTCCTCCACAATTTGCCACCATGGCCAAAGACCTTAATTTAACTCCGCAGCTTCTCTTGGAAGAAGCAAAATCTTTGTTGTCCGCCATCGACAGAGGGGAGAGCTTGTCATATGAGTCCGGAGATCTCAAAGTATCCGGTTATGAAACGCCACATACAGGCGGAGAAATCTCTTCCAAGAGAAGAGCGTTTTTGAAAGCGCAAACGGTCGGTCTGTTGACAACCTGTAGAAAGTTATGCGGTGAAACTATACCTTACAGGGAGGAGGTGGAACTTTTATACCAAGTAATACCTAAAAAAATAGACGAAGATGAAATTCTCTATGCCCATGAGCAACTCAATGCCGTTTTGGGTGGTAAAGGAGAACTAAAGGATAGGTTGACGGCTTGGCGGGAACGCCAGATTATACCCAAAGCTAAGTTATTGGACTTGGTCAATCAATTGTCTGCAGATTTCAGAGATCGGACAAAAAGCATTTTTTCTCTGCCGGAGAAAGAATCGGTAGAGTGGATACTTGAATCAGATAAACCATGGTCCGGATTTAATTATTACCTCGGTAATCTGAAATCCAAAGTGGCAATAAACATCGATCTCCCCGTACAGACCACATCGATAGCCCATCTGGTGGCGCATGAAACTTATCCGGGCCACCACAGCGAGCATTGCAAAAAAGAGCTTGGGCTGGTAGAGAAATATCAATTTTTTGAAGAGGCCATATTTCTAATCGGTACGCCGCAATGCGTTATTTCCGAAGGTCTTGCCGATCTTGGTTTGGAAGTCTTACTCGGAGAAGATTTTGAGACACATCTCGCCGTCCATTTTAAAGATTTGTCTATTGCCTACGATCCGCAAGAGCATAGCATATTGCGAAAAGCAGCCGGGTCGATGTCAGGGTTTAGGGCCAATGCAGCATTGATGTTGCATGATGAACATCTGGAGCCAGATTTTGTCCAAGAAGAGATGAGTAGAATGATGCTCCTTAGTGAGCAGCGCGCCGCTAAGACACTACAGTTTTTATCTGACCCCCTATGGCGCACATACGTATTTTGTTATGAGGAAGGATTGCCGTTGTGTAGAGGGTATGTAAACGGAAGTCGTGACAGATTTCTCCGACTTTTATCGGAGCAGATGCTTCCGAAAGAATTGGCTTAGTGCGTCAAGCGTTTCATCGAAACGGTCACCATAACGGCTTGTCATGCATCCGAGAAGGTTTGGGTGCCCTAATCGGCGATTTGCCGGGTAAATATCAAAAAAGAGAATAATTTACCGAATTTACCCGGCTACTGTTTTAATAATGCAAAATTACTAACTCGGGTATTAAATACCTATAATATATTACGGCATATATTATAGTGCGAGCTAAAAATATGCTATGTTGCAAAGAGTATTGTTTACCTGGTAGAGTTTTCGTTTTCGCATGACAGTCCGCTGGAGGGGATATAGATGAGGTTTATCTTGCGCAGGCTATGGTTTTATGTCGTAGCCGCATTTGTGGCTATCACCATAAATTTCATCATTCCCCGTCTTATGCCCGGTAATCCGCTCGAAGCTTATCTTGGGAAAAATCAAGGTTCCGCCGTTCTGACACACAGCGCTCTTTGTGCTATAGCTGAGCAACTTAATACCACATATCAACATTGCGGTCACAAGCAGCCAGGTATTTTTGTCCAGTATTGGGATTACTTGGTCAACTTAGCACATTTAAATCTTGGCGTTTCGGCAACATACGATACAACAGTTGCTCACGAGATTGCCCTTACATTGCCGTGGACAGCCGCTTTGGTCGGCTTTTCAACAATATTGGCTTTTGCTCTCGGTACGCTGATCGGAATAGTGGCAGCATGGAGAAGAGGTGGAGCCACGGACGGTTCTTTACCGGCTCTGTCTTTTTTCCAAGGTATCCCATATTTCTTTTTAGCACTTCTTTTACAAGAGATTTTCACCGTTCACTGGCATTTCCTGCCTTCAACAGGCGGTGATTCCACCAGCGTTGTGGTGGGGATGAACTGGCCGTTTATAGCATCTGCACTAGAGCATTCGATTTTACCCGCTGCTACCTTGGTACTTGCCAGTATGGCTGGGTGGTCTGTAGGAATGAGAAACGTCATGCTCACCACAATAAGCGAAGAGTATGTTTTGGCAGCGCAGGCAAAAGGCCTGTCCACTAGAAGGGTGGTTTGGACATACGCCGCCCGGAATGCAATTTTGCCCAATATAGCTGGATTTGCCAATGCGCTTGGTCTAGCCGTTTCGGGTGTTCTAATTATGGAATTGGTATTCTCCTATCCAGGTATCGGTAATACTCTTTACCAGGCCGTTACCGGAGAAGACTATCCGCTACTACAAGGGATATTCCTTGTAATATCTCTGTCGGTATTGGCGGCTAATTTTATTGCAGACGGGGTCTATGTAATCTTAGATCCGAGAACCAGAAGGAGAGCTGCGGATTGATGATTAACACATTGACTGATCCACCGGCCGATAGCACCGCTGCCAATGCGTTGAAAGTCGACCTGCCTAGCGCCAAATATTCCATATTCAAAAGAATATGGGCTACATATAAAAATACACCTTTCAAATTCAAGCTTGGTTTGGCGATAATAGTATTTTTTGTTCTTCTTTCAGTCATAGGCCCGTTCGTTGCTCCATATAACCCTAATGCAAATATTACCTCCTCCGCCGGTGTCAATCTAGCACCTAGCGCTACGCACCTACTCGGTACCGACTCTACAGGTGAAGACGTATTGTCTCAAGTTTTAATAGGAACGGGACCTACGATTTTGCTTGGCTTGATCACAGGTGTGATAGCCACTTCATTCTCGGTTATCGTCGGTCTCTTGGCCGGTTACTACGGTGGAATTGCCGATGAAATAATTTCTCTTTTCACCAACGTCTTTTTGGTAATACCGGCCCTGCCGCTACTGATCGTTTTGGTGGCATTTATCCAAGGTGGTAATATCACTATGGCACTTGTCTTAAGTGTTTTGGGTTGGCCGTGGGGAGCAAGGGTAATCAGAGCTCAGACCATGTCGCTGCGTAATCAAGATTTTGTGGCAGCCGCCAAGGAAACAGGAGAAAGCAGCTTGCGAATAATGCTGGTTGAGATCCTACCCAAGCTTGTAAGCATCATAGCGTCAAGCTTCATATTTACCGTTTTGTATGCTATCGCAGCATCAGTCGGACTTATGTATCTGGGGCTCGGTGACGTGAACAGTATAACTTTGGGAGGTATGCTCTTCAACGCCAGTAATCAGAGTGCTTTTATCTTGAATGAGTACTGGTGGTACTTGCCTCCGGGATTGATCATTGCCGTTTTTGGAATGGGGCTGGTATTGTTGAATTACGGGCTTGACGAAATAGGTAATCCGAGACTGAGGGATGCCAGTAAGCGACAGAAAATAGGAAAGCGCAATATCCGTCCGTCTGATCCTACTCCGGTGCTGGCTCTTCTGAATAGACAAGTAGGCTTATTTGGGAGAATCTCTAAACTTCCTTTTGAAGAAGAGGCCGGGAAAAATAAATCGAAAAAGCACTCGTTATATGGTAGGGCTTGAAGGATAATATTATGAAGAGACTATTTTCCCCCAAAAAAAGTGAAAATCTACTTCTGGATCTTTCTGGTTCAAGCGGTCCCGATCTCGATAAACCAGTACTGTCTGTAGAAGACTTTTCAATAGTTTATAGATCCGCTCACGGGGATGTAAAAGCCGTAGATCACGTTTCGCTTGAACTTGCCAGGTCGGAAGTACTTGGTTTGGCGGGAGAAAGCGGTTCGGGGAAATCAACCTTGGCTTACGGAGCCTGTAGATTACTGAGATCGCCGGCTTTGATTACAGGTGGAAAAGTAACATACGCAGGCCGAAGAGCTCCGCGCGAAGGTATCGATATTACCTCTTTGAACGCTCATGAACTTAGACAATTGAGATGGAAAGAAATTTCCATCGTTTTCCAGAGTGCCATGAATTCATTAAACCCCGTAATCACCGTAGGGGCGCAATTGGATGATGCTATCAAAGCCCATATGCCTCTGGACAAGCATGACCGTCACGAACGTGCAGGGACTTTGATGGACTTGGCCGGTATCCCAAGGCAAAGGCTTCGCAGCTACCCCCATGAGTTATCAGGTGGTATGCGCCAACGTGTTATGATTGCAATGGCCTTGGCAGCCGATCCCGATATAGTGATCATGGATGAGCCCACAACGGCTCTCGATGTTGTTGTGCAACGGGAAATACTGACCCAGATTATTGAAATTAAAGAACAATTGGGTTTTGCCATAATATTTATTACACACGACCTCTCTCTCCTTCTTGAGCTTTCTGATAGAATCGCAATCATGTATGGGGGAAAGTTGTTGGAAATTGCGCCGACAAAGAACCTACAGCATAAAGCAGCGCATCCTTACACAGAAGGCCTACTGGCTTCCTTTCCTTCGCTGACAGGACCTAAGAAAGCTTTGGCCGGTATTCCCGGTTCTCCACCTGATCTTCGTAGTCTCCCTCCGGGATGCCCCTTTTTCCCAAGGTGTCGCCATGCGGGAGCTGCCTGTCGTTCCGTGGATATGCTACTGAAAAACGTATCGAAAACACTCGAGGAAGTTCACTTGTCAGCCTGTCCGTTCCATCCCGGCCCCGGTGCCGACAAAAGATGGAGGGCGCCTGATATGATAGAAGATGTAATCCGTATCGGTGGGGGGGAGAAGACGCAATCTGATCCCGGGTATATTGATTCGCTGGAAACTCTTGAAAAAGGCTCTATATAATGACTGAAGCTACTTCTTCGATGCTTGGCAGTGTGGATAACGGTGAGCAAAAGCCGGGATCTTCCTCTTTGTATTACAGCGGTGATTTTGTGTCCGCGGCCTCTCAAAGGGGACGTGTAGTTCTTGAAGCTCAAAATGTGAGTAAGGTCTTCAAATTAGGCCTTGGATCCAAAGATTATATTTCCGCTGTCAGAAATGCCAATTTTTCTTTATATGAGAAAGCCGTTGTGGCTTTAGTGGGAGAAAGCGGTTCCGGAAAGTCTACAATAGCCAGGCTGCTTGCCGGGCAAATTCCAAAAAGTGGAGGAGAGATTCTTCTAAACGGAATGCCAGTTAACATCAAAACCAACAGAGCTTTTCGCAGATATAAGCGGGAAGTTCAGATGGTTTTTCAAGATCCTTTTAGTTCACTCAATTCGGTACACAAAATACACTATCACCTAAAAAGACCGATTGCCATACATCAACGGCAGCTCAAACGAGATGCAGTGGAAAAAGAAATTAATTCACTGCTAAACCAGGTCAGGTTGCTTCCTGCTGATCAATTTATCGATAAGTATCCATATGAATTGTCCGGTGGACAAAGACAGAGAGTCGCCATAGCCAGAGCATTGGCTGCAAAGCCAAAGGTATTGCTTGCCGATGAACCCGTTTCCATGCTTGACGTGTCGATTCGATTGGAAGTTCTCAGCCTACTTGACGACCTACGCGACAGGTTTAGCCTTGCCATCTTATATGTTACCCATGATATCGCCTCAGCCAGGTATTTTGCCGATGAGACAATCGTCATTTACGGAGGTGATATCGTCGAGCGCGGGACATCTGAAGATGTCACTCAGATGCCGGTTCACCCGTATACGCAATTGTTGGTAAGTGCCGCTCCCAATCCTGATGCCCTGGACAGCAGCATAAGGGATGCTAAGGTATCGGGAGCCCTTTCTAAACCCAGACAGACTATAAGTGCACTTACAACGATAAAAGGGTGCCGTTTCGCACCTAGATGTCAATTCGCGACCGATAAATGTATAGCCGAATTGCCACCGCTCCTTCCTATCTCTCAGGACAGAATGGTGGCCTGTTGGCATGTTGACAAAGCTATAGCTCATTTGTCGTCACGACAAATTCCTGTCAAAACTTCTACGGTTGTTTCACCGGGGGAAAGTTTAACTTTACAAGGTGCCCATACGGCATCCAAGCCTGATGCTTCGAAAAATACGGGGCTCGATAATTATATCTCGCCGGGTATGTCTAATTTGACTAATATCAGACAGCACGGCACAATTTCTCAAACAGTATTGCCAGAAAGGGATACAGAGGATGGTAGTACCAATTGAGAACACGGATTATCTTGTGATTTAGCAATATATCATTTGGTAAACCGGACAAACCGGAAATATTATTGAAAAATAATATTTCCACACAATATAAACCCGCAGCATAACAATAAACAATAAAGGAAGAGGTACAAAATGAATCGTATCTTCAAAGAGCTACAAGGAAGAAAAGCCATTACCGCTACGGTAATGGCAACCGCCATCGGAGTAACTGGTGTAGCAGGCGGCCTGGCAGCAGCATCTGCCAGCCAGACCTCATCTGCAACCCCTCCCCCATTGGTCATGGAATCAAGCCAGGAGTCAACCGTCAACCAGACGTTTAACCCGTTCCAATCCAACTCAGCATCTACGACACTTGGAATGAACTCCATGATCTACGAGCCCTTGATCCAATTTAACGTAGCTAAAGCCGGATCAGACTACCCTTGGTTAGCTACCAAATGGAACTGGGGTGCTGGTGGGAAGTCCATCACCTTTACCATCAGGCAAGGTGTGCAGTGGAACAACGGTACGCCCTTTAGCGCAGCCGACGTGGCGTTTACTTACTCACTGCTAAAGAGTAACGCTGCTTTGAACACCTCGGGTCTTCCTCTGACGGGAGTCAGCCAATCAGGAGACACTGTAACACTGGACTTTTCTTCTTCACAGTATGACAACTTGCAGAACATCGCCAGCGTTTACATCGTACCTAAGTCCATCTGGTCTACAATAAGCGACCCTGCTACCTACACCGACTCTGACCCTGTCGGGACAGGTCCTTTCATGTTCTCCAACTACAACACTTCAGGTATTACCCTCAAGGCAAACCCCCACTACTGGCAGGCCAATAGTGTACCGGAAATCGTCTTCCCGACATACGCATCATCTTCTGCGGCTGAAGACGCTCTCCTAAACGGCACCGCCACTTGGGAAGGTAACTTCATACCAGGTATCCAGAAGTCCTTTGGCGCTACCAGCAAGAACCACCTGCTTTACTTTGCCCCGGTCAACACCAACGCATTCTTCCCGAACCTTCGTAAGTTCCCGACCAACCAGTTGGCCGTACGTAAGGCCATCAGCTTGGCTATCAACAGGACCCTGATAGGAAAAATTGGGGAGTCAGGTCTTGAGGCCCCAGTGACCAACGCAGGCGGTCTTACCCTGCCTTCATTCCAGGGATATCTGGCACCGGCCGCTAAAGCTTTGAAGGAAAATGTCAAACCTAACATAGCCGCAGCCAAGAAAGTACTGGAGCAGGCCGGGTGGCACATGAAGGGTCACTTCTTCTACAACAAGCAAGGCAAAGAACTCACATTGCAGATATCTGACCCATCCAACTACTCTGACTACTACGCAGACGACGGACTTGCCGCCACAGAACTCCGGGCCGCCGGCTTTAATGCGGTGCGCGTCGGGGATTCAGACAACGGTTGGTATGCAGATATTGCCGATGGTGGTTTCGAGCTTACCCAGCACTGGTCACTTACCTCTGTCAACCCATACAACCTCTATGAAAACTGGTTGGGTTCTGCTGTTTCATCTTCAGCTGGTAACTTTGAGCGTTTGACAAGTATCAAAGTGGACAAGATGCTGAACAATGTAGCTGCGCAAGCCGCACCTGCTGCTGAAGCTAAAGCCTTGGTTCCAGTTGAGAAATTTGTAGCCAGCTACTACCCCGTCATACCGACAGTCTACGGAGCTGCATTCATGGAAGCCAACAGCACCAACTACACCAACTGGCCGAGCGCGAAGAACACTTATGAATCAGGTTCTCCAAACGCTCCGACCAACGAGGTTGTTGTACTACACCTGAAGCCAGTAGGCTAGTTTTAAGAGTAACTATAAAAATGTCATAATTCCTTGTGACATCAGTTTGTATCAAGCCCCGAAATATATTTCGGGGCTTGATACATTTTATGAAGATGCATGGTATCTGGATGTAGAATTTTTTATCAGCTATCTTGCATAACACCCTTTTATGGGGGTCGCCTACAGTTTCTCAGCGGAGCAAATCACATTCTCCTTAATCCCGAGTAAATAAGTGTTATTTTTCAGTCCTCTGTCTGTATAAATTTATACTAGTAAATACATATAGTTTTGTGTTGCGCGATCTAAATATCTCGCATGTCATTTTACGACTATAGATATTTGCCAAAGAAATCATAATATTATTACAATTGCGGTAACTTATTTTATGAAGATCTAAATCAATTTATAGATTTAGATCTTCACTTAATAGATAATCTGTCGTGCAAGATTTTCATAGAGTGACTCTGTGTAGGCAATTTTGATAGATACATAATCAGACGTATGAATCAGTAATGATTTCTGGATCTCTGGATCTATGTTTATATAAAAGTGATTCAGCGATCATTTACTGATGTTTGCTAGAGTGGATTCCTTTTTGCAGCAGTCTCATATCTGCCTTTGATAACTTCGAAGTGATGTATAGCTACTAATTCGTATTGGCTAAATCTAAATCCTATATCAAGCGTGATATTATACTATGGTAACAATCAAAGCTGATACTATAGTATATAAATATAATTTATATCGATATGCTGGGGGAACAAGAGGTATGTTGGTGAAAAAGTTTTTGGTCACTATCAAGAAGTTAGCCAAGAAGTCTTCTATTGATAATAGACATGAATTGACCTTGTTTAGAAAAGCTCCAAGGAGCGGAAAAGCTCTCCTATTGGCAACAGCAATGGGTTTGGTCGCCGGAGCGTGCAGCAGTAGCGGTTCCACCAACTCGCTTCCTGCTTCCGAACGGGCAGTTTCCATGGCATGGGTAAGTTCCGGCGCTGTTTTTGTGGTAGCAGGCGGGGTTACGCAGCCGACCCAAGTTAATTTTCCAACTTCGGCTGTACCGGTTCCGAGTGGCGTTCAGGTATCGGCATCGGGACACTATGTGACTTTTATCACGCCGCGTCCTTCTGGACCGGGCAATGTTACCTGGGTTTATAATACTACTGACGCACATTTACAACAAGTAAAGTGTGGAGCTTTAAATTGTGGAGTACCTGGTTTTGCCGGTGACGTGTTTATGGGGGAGATACTAAGGCCAAACGGTCTTGCTTCACATCTGGTTCTACTACCTCCGGGAGACCCGACTCCCATAAAAATACCTCTAACTGGTTATCCCAAACAGATCTCGGGAGAAGCTCAAGAATTTTTGGCGCCTAGCGCTAAGACTAAGGCAAATGTTCTCGGAGTGGCACAAGTCGGCGCAGTTGAAAGTGTTCCTTTGAAGAACGCCTCCGGCGCCATGACGGGTCAATACGCGTTATTTTTACTCAAGACCGAAGGGACTGTCAAGTCTTTTGGGGTAGTGAGTGAAAAACCGCAATATGATGTCAGTCAAATCAATACGTCACTCGTGGCTATACTATTGGGAACCGGCAGTGCTCAAAAAGTAGAAATTGTGAACGTCAATACCGGTAAGGTAACCGCAACGGCCGGTAACCTAGGCGGCTTAAAGATACAGACTATTTTTTCAGCTAACGGCAACTGGTATGTCGTAGGGAGACCGGGATTTTCTTGTTCAATTTGTTCTGGGACCAAAACCGGACATGAAGTCCTCCTTGAATTAAATAAAAATAAGTGGACATTTCTAAAATCTGCTACCATTGCAGATGGTCCTTTCAACGTGAATTTCTCGGGAACTTCAGGAAACGCATTGATTAAATCAGGCAAGCTGGAGACAGTTGCCCCGTTGACCGATATAGCATTCTCGTCATAGTAGCGTCTACTGTTGTAGCTGGTCTAGTATATTTATGCACTCAATCTGACTATGATAATTGTATCTTGCAAAAAACCGATTACTTGCGAGGGAGCGTCTATATAAAAATTGCATAACTTAATTAGAAGTTTTTAAGTAACAAGTACTGTGGCGATGAGAATCTGTCGGCACAGGCTCGGGTTTCCTTGGTAATGATTTTGTTTGAAATCTGTTTTGCTATAAATACCGGGAGCCTTTTTATATACATATATATATATATTCTGCTTGGCTATGGCGGATATCTAAGGATTCCAGGACAGTTATATCTGCATATCTTATGAGAAGCAGCATGTAACCATCTGGTTCACAGCGGGTTATTGTGAGAAGCATTGGAGAGCATCAAGCGCATCTTCCGGAGCGTACTAGGATCTAAATAACTGTATACAGAATGAGCTTTACTGGTATCATAACATTATACATGTCATAAAGTATTACTCCACTCTGATTTTATTTTATGGATATCAGGAATCTAAGTGTCGGTGTAAGACGATCCTTCCGGTGAGCACTGCCGTCAACTTTTCTACCGTATGCCTCAATTCCTCATGGACAAGCTATTTCCATTGCAACAATCTTGTCGAGATGTGGGCATTTATAAAGAAGTCAAAAGTAAAGTCTTGCAACTTTCCTATAGAAGAGATTTTTACAAAATGTATTTCGAATCGTAGTCACACATAGACCACAAGTCCCTATCTGTATTCTGATCTTATATCTCAAACTTGAATACTTCTCTAAGGGCAATTAACCGGTCGCCAGATCTTTGACGGCAGGTAGCTAAATAGCTGAGTAGTTTCAGGGTATATCCATTTTTTTTGGTAGGCACTAACTGTAGTCGTGTCGTCGGCGCTTATCTTGGATTAGCGGAATGAGTTTCATTTAAAACTGTAGAGGTAGTCTTTTGTCGAATTCTACCCTGTGGTAGTAGCAACCGTAATGGCCAATTTTATACTTTGATAGTGTTCATACATACACTCACAGTAGTTATCAACTACTGATAGTAGTAATCAATGTCACTTAGTGTAATACCTGATCAAAGGCAGTATTTTTGATTGACATGGTAGATTTTTAGCCTTAGTATGTACTTAGTGTAATAAGTAAGTGGCGCTGGGGAAAGTAGTAAGGAGGGGAGAACTAGAAATCATCAGCGCTATATAACAGCGTAGCTCAGAGAATTTTTGAGCCTTTAGCTGTCTTTCATTCTTTGATCCAAATCTCAAACAAATAAATCATCAATGTCGAAGTAACGGCTTTAGCCTTTACTCGACTTTTTATGGTCTTTGTCAGGATTTGGTCAAAGACAAAACA
>JAJZMK010000059.1 GCA_021798275.1 Actinomycetes bacterium
AGCGGGTACTTTATCTACTGCCACCACAGCCGGTCTCACACTTAGCTTAGACAGCTCAGGTGTCATAAGTACCTATAGTCCCACAGAGGCCTTTGACAACTTCACTACCATAGACGGCAATAGTGGCTCATCGAACACGATATCTATTGTAAATCAGATTTTTCAACCTTCGTCTACTTCGCCGGGCTCTGGTGTTGTCACTATAGGCTCTACGCAATTTACAATTGAAAATTTCTTAAACATCCTACTTACAGGTACTGGTACTTCGGCCGTATTTCAAATACCGTCGACTTATCAAGGTTCATTAGTGATTAATGCCGATGGAAGTGGTTTACTGACAGATACGGCTTCAACACCAAATACTGTGTTGGAATTTAGTAATTATGGTACTATCTCAGGCAATTCCGGTATAGATGTTTTATTGCCGAATCTAGCTAGTTCTACTCTAGATGCCACCTATACCAATTCCCAAATGTCTCTCAATACTACATTTGTCGTCAATCTAGAGGGATTTACTACCTTTACCGCCAATACAAGTGGGCAAATTGCTTTTTCAACAGATGGTTCCACACCTATAACATTTATAGGAAACGGTGCCGGAAGTTCCCTTACTTTGTCTGGTTCCGGATCTTTGAATCTATTGTTAACCCCAACAT
This sequence comes from Actinomycetes bacterium, assembly GCA_021798275.1. Classification (GTDB taxonomy): domain Bacteria; phylum Actinomycetota; class Acidimicrobiia; order Acidimicrobiales; family Bog-793; genus JAJZMK01. The sequence goes on from JAJZMK010000059.1 coordinate 657, forward strand.
ATGGGAGTGGATCCGTTGGGTTGGCTGGTCAAAATGTTTTATCATACACAGGGATTGAGGGCGGTTATAGCGGTAACCAAAACGATATATTGACTGGTCCTGACGTTTCTTCTACATTCACCGCCTCGGGAACCGATGAAGTACAGGTTGAATCCAATTCACCACAAGTGACCATCGCTGTCGTTAAGGGGATTATGGATCTGGTGGGTGGTAGTCCAAATACCATTTTTATGGCTGATTCAACACCAGGCTACTCATTCCAGGGCGATACTTCCGGTGAGATAGATTTTGCTAACGCAACGGGAGCGGTAACGGTTTGTATGACTACAGGGATTGTCAATCTTGCCGGTATAGCCTGTTCGGCAGGCGCAACGACAGACTCATTTACAGGTATAACATCCTTGGTCGGCAGCCCGTTTAATGACAACTTCATCGTAGGCCCGGGGACTTGGAGTATAAACGGCGGAGCCGGGGTAAATACAGTAAGCTTCCAGCAAGCATCCGTTTCTCCTGCTGGTCTGGTGGTCAATTTAGAGCCCGGAGTCGCTACACAGGTCAGTGGTCTTGCTTCGGGTACGGCAATTACATCTATGACAAATATTTCCAACGTGATCGGAGCCGATGCTCCCACAACAATATATGAAGGAACCGGATCGGAATATCTGGGCGGAGGAGGTGGGGCTACAATCTTTTATCTGACCCCCTATTCCGGCAATACTGTTATTTCTGGCGGAGCCGGAGCTATGACCATTAATTTATCATTGGCCAAAGGATCAACATCTCTTGATTTGGCTGATACCAGTTTCCAACCCGTTGGTGGAGGTCTTGGTACTGTCATGATTTTGCCAGACGCGGTGGAAAATATCGTAGGGTCTGTGTATGGCGGATTGATGGTTGGCGGCAGTGGTAGTGGAACAATCTCCGTGATGACAGCAGGAAGTGGAACAATGGACTACGTAGCTGCGGGTACGGGGAATTATACATTGGATGCCTCAAGTGCCACCGGCCAGGAGACATTAGCTGCCGGAAGCGGAAACGATACTTTGATCGGTGGGTCGGGTAATAATTTCTTTGCTCCAGGTTCCGGTCAATTGCAACTTGAGTCTAACAATGGTGGAACCAACTGGCTTGATTTTGTAGATGCCCCTTCTTCTGTGGACGTTAATCTCGGTTCGGTAGCCACCGTTATCACTCCTCCGTCCGGCGGGGCTCCCATTCAGGTAAAAGCCGGCATAACAGGAGGGTGGCTCCCACAGGGCGTCACCGACACAATTTCCATCGTGGTCAACAGCGTGATCGGTACGAGCTTCTCTGATATTATTGTGGCCAATAATGCTAATGACAATATTTTTGCTTCAGGCGATGCCTTGATAATTCCAGGTCAGGGTAATAACAATATTACTTGTGCTAATGGTTCATCTTGCACTGTTGACTATCAGAATATGCCTATAGATAATACCAATGATGCCAGAAGCGGTGACGGTATAACATTGAATGCCAATGGGACAGTGGATAAATGGGGTGTTGGAGGAGCCAGTAACCCAGCGGTTGACACATTGGTAGGTATATCTACGGTCGTGAGTACAGAAAGTGGTAATGATACTCTTATTTCGAATGCAGCAAATCAAACTTTGATTGCCTTAAATGGCAAAGACCTTTTACAGGCATCAGCACAAGGCTACGACACACTAATAGGCGGTAACGGGCAGACGACATTTGAAGCTGGGGTTCCTGTTGCCGATACGCAGTACTATACCGGTGCGGGGCATGATACTATGATCGGCGGGACTGGTACGGCGTATTACTTTACCTGGATTGTCAATAATCCGGAAGCACCGACGGCTGTTATTCCAAACAACGATGTTATAATGACCGGAGATGGTGCCTCAACTCTCTATGTAGATCCCAGTACGCAAGTTAGTGGACCAAGTAACAAGCCACTTACAGGTTTGAATTCAATAGAGCAAGTATTGAGTGGTTTTGCACAGAACGGGCAACAACTTATTAAATATCCATTAGAACCGGAGACAGGGTGAGGTAAGTAGGAGATGGCCTCCGCCATTGTACTATTAAGCGAACAAAAATTATTTGTTGAACCTGGAGGTACGGTTACGTGCCAAGTCCAAGTTCATAATACGAGTCCGATAGTAGAGCAGTTCCATCTTGAAATTCTTGGTGAGACAGCCAAATGGGCGCGCATTGATTCAGAAGCAATTTCACTTTTTCCAAATACAAGCCGAGAGGCAATTGTCACCTGGATCCCTCCAAGGGCATGGCATGTAAGTCCCGGAGAGCTACCTTTCGCTATAAGAGTTTCCGCTGCAAATAACCCAGACGGAACCATAACGGCGGAAGGGATACTTGAAGTAGGCCAATTTCGCGACCTTAAGGCTGAATTGATTCCTGAAGTCACCATGGGAAGGCGCAAAGGAAAGCTTGGGTTGGCCATAGACTCCTTTAGTAACGTCCCACTTTTGGCATCGGTTTCCGGACGTGATCCGTCCGATACATTGCAGGTAATGGCTAAGCCTCGTCGGGTAGAATTGCTACCGGGTACAACATCTTTTGTAAATTTGCATATAGTGCCTCGACGCCGCTACTTGCGTGGCCCGCAAAGAAATTCCAGGTTTAAAGTAACCGTAGCTGCAGAAGGCGTAGAGCCCATCATTCTGGATGCTAGCATGCTGCAAAAACCGGTATTGCCTAAAGGAAGTTTTATGGTAATTGCCGCACTTCTTCTCCTTGGTGTATGGTTATTGGTTCGTAATGAGATCAAGAATGCCGCTGTGGCAGCTATTCAACCTCAGCTAGCAAATCAGCAACACCAAAATATCGCTAACCAAATGAAATTAAATGCTGTTTCGAAAGCTGCTACAAAAGCAAATCAAAAGGCAAATCTTGCAAACCAAAAAGCGAATATAGCCGCATCTATAGTCACCGCAAAATCAAAGTCAACGACAACAACTTCAACCACGACCACAACTTCAACCACGACCACAGCTTCGACTACCACAACTTCAACCACGACCACAGCTTCGACTACCACAACTTCAACCACGACCACAGCTTCGACTACCACAACTTCAACCACGACAACAACATCAATCCCAACTTCTACTTCCACAACAACTACAGCACCACCGACCGCCGCCGGCAATCAGTTGACACCTGGTCCTTACTCTGATGCTATTTCGGTAGCGGCAGCACCAGGACAGGTTTCACAAGGGCTATTTGTCATTCCGAGTGGGAATGCACTGGATTTAACGGATATTATTATCGAGAACCTGACGCAGGTAAACGGTAGTACGGTACAGGTGGGCGTACAGCCGCCCGGAGCACCATCACCAAAATACTTTTTCGAAATGTCGTTGAGTCAACTGACATCCCAAGATTTTCCACTTACGACACCTCTTGTGTTGCCACAAGGATCGACCTTTGTTATCACCGTTAGTTGTTCTGGTGGAGGTACAAGTGCTTGTGGGACAAATGTATATTTTGGCGGTACGGTACAGCTCTTGTCTGGCGGATAACAAAGCCAGATCACTTAGAAATCTGCCGAAAATATTTTGGCTCATTGCACTCGGGTAGTTGGGTAAAGCCATATAGATTTTAAGGAAAAATCCTATGGTTGGCATATTTTCAGTATATAAGAGCCTTTATATCGCTAATATCCAGTTGATTTTAAGGGTTTTGGTGACGCTGTGAATATACAATTTGGGAATACCTCTAACAATTCCTACTCGACAAGTGTTTGAAATTGTCCCGGGTCCTCTATGACTATTACCCCACCCCAGTCGCATATGCAGGTGGATAGATCATCTAGGGCTGGCTGCCCTGCCAACAATACCGTGGGGGCACCTGCTATCCAAGGGGATGTTGTGACGGGGATGCAAGGCATAGGAGTAAGAACACCCAAGGCGGCAGCCGTAGCTGAGGCCACTTCGGGGTTTGCCAGACTCATACACATTCCGAACGTAGGGATGTTTACCATTGGGAGAAAGTCCATGATGGTTGCCGCCGGCGTCGGACACACGACGCCGGTATCAGGGAGAACATCCAAGACAGACGGTGCCACTCCGAAAGAACAGCTCATTATCGCTCCGGCGCAAACCAATACACCCATGTAAACCCTCCATCGTGAAACTCAATATTGGTAATAATTTCTTGAAGATATTCTACCTTCGCGGTTTTCTCCTGAGGTTGACATCGGTAAGAGACGGCGGTTGCCATCCACCGTCCGCGGTATTCAAGTTTTCACCCGGTAATACTATCTGATCAATCCTATCTAGTACTTCGTCACTCAGCTCCAAGTCGGCAGCTTGTAAGATGTCCTCAAGCTGTGGTAAAGTGCGCGGGCCTATTATGGCAGACGTAACCGCTGGATGGGATAATACAAAGGACATTGCCAGATGGCTGAGTGGAACGTCTATGTCCTGGGCAATTTTCAACAACTCGTTGACTTTAGCTATCTTTAATTTATTACCAGGAAGTGCGGGGTCATATCTGGAAGGTAACCTTCCTGCCCGTCCGGAAGATAGATCTATATCAGATTCCTTTAAGTATTTGCCGCTCAGCCAACCGCCGGCAAGAGGGGACCATGCGATGACACCCATATTGTACTTGGCACATGTGGGAAGTATGGATCGCTCAATCTGTCTTGTGAGAAGGGAGTAAGGCGGTTGCTCGCAGATAAAGCGTTCCAAATTCCGCTTTTCGGCAACCCACTGAGCTTCTACTATTAATTCCGGATCGAATGTGGATGAGCCAAACGATAAAATTTTTCCTTGATGCATCAGGTCGGTGAGAACCGACAAGGTCTCACCGATTTCGGTTGACGGATCAGGTCTATGGATTTGATAAAGGTCAATATAGTCAGTATTCAGTCTCTTTAAACTCGACTCAATTTCTCGTGTAATCCATCGCCTTGAATTACCTCTTTCATTAATGTCACTACCCATTACGCCGTGTACTTTGGTCGCCAGGACAATTGCATCTCGCTTGGATGATATGGCTTTGCCTACTATCCTCTCGGATTCGCCGTTTGAATAGACATCAGCCGTATCGATAAAGTTAATACCTGAATCAATGGCAAGGTCTATTGTTCTTATGCATTCATTTTCGTCCTGATTTCCCCAAGCGCCAAACATCATGGCGCCCAGGCAGTAGGCCGATACTTTTATGCCTGTACTTCCAAGGTTGTTATATAACATAGCAACAGTCTATGTTTTTATATGAACTTTTGTCAAGACCTGAAAATTTTTAGTTAATCATATATGATATGTTTATGCCACAATTGGAGCGCAATACACTTAGGCAAAGCGTAATTGAGATAACGGGTCCGCAAATCAAACTTTCTCGCTTGGTAGGAAGTAGCCTGATAGATTCCCAAGGTGAGAAATTGGGTAAAGTGAAAGACGTTGTCGTCAGACCCGGAGGTGTGGCGCATCCTCCTCTCTCGGGAATAGTAGGTCAGATAGGCCAAAGGGAACTTTTTATCCCAATTGATAAGTTGCGGGAAATAGCCGAGCATAAAGTTGAACTGGCCCGTGACTCGGTCAATTTGAAACAATTCGAGCGGAGATCCGGAGAACTTTTACTGGCGAGAGATTTGTCAGGCAGACATTTAATCCATGTCTCCGGTGCCAGACTGATCAGGGCAAGAGAAATAGTGATTGGGTATCTGGACGGCGCATATGTTGTTCTCGGAGTGGAGCCGACTCCGCTTTCGCCCATCCGCTACCTTTATAGGACGGTGATAAAACGAAAACCGGTTGAAAACCACCTGATTGATTGGTCGGTTTTGGAACCATTCGTTGGACATGTCCCTACGGCAAGACTTCATATACCTTATAGGGCTCTGGCGAGACTAAGACCTGCTCAGATAGCAGATTTGGTGGAAGCAGCTTCTCATGATGAAGGCGAAGAGATAATAGAAGCTGTCGGACAAGACAGAGATCTTGAGGCGGATGTTTTTGAGGAGCTTGATCCTGAGCACCAACGTGAATTCATAGAATCAAGATCGGAAGCGGAAGCAGCTCGGGTTCTTTCGCGTATGGAGCCCGACGATGCCGCCGATCTGATAGCGGATTTGGATCAAGACCAGAGACTCTCCTTGCTTGAGGCATTGCCATCGGATCAACGCGATAAAGTACGAAATTTACTGAGCTACCATCCGGAAACAGCGGGTGGCCTAATGAACCCAGATTTTCTGCAATTGAGTGCCGAATTACAAGTGACAGCTGTTCTGGATGCCATCAGAGCAAGTAGCGTATCGCCTGAGGTGTTGGGATATATTTACATATCAAATGATGAAGATAAGCTTATCGGTATGGTTCCTTTAGCCGCTGTCATACAAGCTAATCCGTTTACCGACTTAGGGGATCTAACCGAGCAGTCTCCTGTTGCCATACATCCCGATTGCGATATAAACACCATTCTTTATAAAATGTCTGATTTCAATCTGCAGGCTTTGCCTGTAATCGATGACTCGGAGACGATGATTGGGGTTGTAACAGTCGATGACGTACTCGAATTACTACTGACATCAACTCCGTTGCGAAGGGCATTGGGACTGCCATTATCAGACGATCTTTGATAGTCGTCAGGTAGATTTCAACTTTTATGCCGCTTACAATTCACTTTGATATTTACTAAGTAAAATTATCTCAAATAGTGCATAACAATAAGTAAATCTTGTGATCCATAATTAATGATTGCCGGAGAAACTTCTGATTTTTGGTCTAAACTTATTTAGATACGGGCGTTTGGGTTTATCTAAATACCGATGCAGCACCCCATCTATTTTATTTCTTTCCAGGAAGGAGGCCGCATGTCAACGACAAGAGCAGGTGGAAGTAGTAATCTTGAAACGGCTGTCCTTGATAGTGCACATATAGGTGATATTCAGGGAGCTCTCGGTACTATAAAAATTGATGACCAAGATACACGTCGCACTTGGTCAAGGAGACTGCTGACTCTTTTGGCAATTGTAGGCCCGGGGTTGATTGTGATGGTAGGCGATAACGATGCAGGCGGTGTTGCTACGTATGCCCAAGCCGGGCAAAATTTTGGTCTCAGTCTACTTTGGGTGTTGCCTCTTCTAATCCCGGTTTTGGTTGTCAATCAGGAAATGGTTGTGCGGTTGGGGGCTGTAACTGGTGTTGGTCATGCCAGGCTCATCAATGAAAGATTTGGGAAATTCTGGGGAGCCTTTTCGGTAGGCGATTTATTCTTACTCAATTTCTTGACTATTGTAACCGAATTTATCGGAGTAAGTCTGGCACTCGGCTACTTCGGGGTCAGCAACTACGTATCTGTTCCGATAGCAGCCATACTCCTGATAGCCATGACCGCCTCGGGTAGTTTTAGGCGCTGGGAGCGATTCATGTTGATATTTGTGGTTGCAAATTTTTTGGTTATACCTTTAGTGATATTCAGTCATCCTCATGTGGCGTCAATCGTTCACGGGTTTATCATACCAAGTGTAAAAGGCGGTATCAATTCCACATCGGTTTTATTCATAATAGCTATTGTCGGTACAACAGTTGCCCCCTGGCAACTTTTTTTCCAGCAGTCAAATATAGTTGACAAGAGAATTATTCCCAGATGGATCAATTATGAGAGAATAGATACCGTTTTAGGTTCTCTCGTTACCGTGGTAGCGGCCGCCTTGATCATTGTCACTACGGCATTTGCCTTTCTTCATACTCATCTGGCAGGGCAATTTGCCAACGCCGGCGCTACAGCCAAAGGACTGGAGTATTATCTAGGAAATAGTGCCGGGACGCTGTTTGCAATTGTTTTGCTGAACGCGTCAATCATCGGAGCAGCAGCCGTTACCCTATCGACCTCCTATGCCTTTGGCGACGTCTTCGGTATTAAACATAGTCTTCACAGAGGATTAAAAGACGCCAGGCAGTTTTATGCGATTTTTTCCGTATTGGTTATGGCTGCTGCGGCCATAGTGCTTATTCCTCATGCCCCCTTGGGGCTCATCACGACTTCAGTGCAAGCTTTAGCCGGTGTTTTACTTCCAAGTGCAACGGTATTTTTACTTTTACTATGCAATGATAAGGCCGTTCTGGGACCTTGGGTAAATAAATTATGGCTGAATCTGATTGCTACGGTTATAGTCACCATTCTGATAGCCATGTCACTTGTTCTGATGGCTACCACTGTATTTCCCAATATCAATGTCAATATCTTGATGTATGCCATGGGCGCTACTTCCGTAGGAAGTGTACTCGGAGCCCTAATCATAGGCGTGCGTTCGAAATTGAAATCAAATATAATAATTGCCGAGGATGATACGAAAAGTGAGAATAAGCACACTTGGCGTATGCCGCCACTCTCGCTACTGGAGCGGCCCATTTGGTCAAGGGGTAAAAAAGCCGCAATGTTTACTTTGAGAGGTTATTTGGTCGTAGCGGTAGTCATCTTGTTAATTAAAGCCATACAAATAGGTGCCGGACACCATTAAAACCAGTGCAACTTAATATAGCGTTCAGTGTCTACAGGGGTAATCCGCTTTCGGGTGGACAAGGAGTTTATACCCATTACCTCACCAGAGAGCTATCGCGTCTCGGACATTTGGTGACGGTGTTTGCCGGACAACCCTATCCGAGATTGGCTGAAGGTATAGAATTAGTTAAGTTACCAAGCCTTGATATGTACCGTGAGCCCGATCCTTTCAGATGGCCAAAGTTAAAAGAGCTCAATGATGTAACAGATATTTTTGAAGTTGGCTTAAGGTTGTTCGGTGGCTTTCCAGAGCCACGGACTTTTTCAACCAGGCTGCAAAAAGAGCTGAAATATCATAGAAAAAAATTTGATATACTCCACGATAATCAATCACTTGGCTCAGCCATAAGAGAAATTGCCAGGACTAAGATGCCGGTGGTAGCATCTATTCACCACCCTATTACGGTCGATAGAAGGATAGATCTAGCGCAAGCGGAAACTTTAAAAGACAGAATCAGTAAGTATAGATGGTACGGATTTTCTAAGATGCAAGAGCGCGTGGCGAAGGATTTGCTGAAGATCATGACGGTATCGGAGAAGTCCAAGGAAGATATTGTCGCCCACATGGGTATCAACCCGGGAAATATAGCTGTCATACCTGTCGGAGTCGATACCGGTATCTTTTATCCGGACCAACGCTTACCAAAGAACAATACGCAGATAATCGCTGTAGTGAGCTCCGATGTGTATCTCAAGGGAATGTTATTTTTACTGGAAGCTATGAATATAGTTGCTAAATCTAATCCATCTGTGACCTTACTTGTCGTTGGTAAATTGACGCCGGATGGCCCAGCTCATCAGGTACTAAAGAAAAGTCACTTTAAATCGCGCATTAAATTCATGCACGATGTACCAGAAGCAGATTTGGCACATTTCTATAGAGAGTCGACATTGGCTGTCGTCCCTTCGCTATACGAAGGTTTTTCTTTGCCGGCCATACAGGCCTTGGCAAGTGGATTACCCGTTGTGGCAACATCGGGTGGAGCATTACCGGAGGTTTTAGGCAGAGATGGGAAATGCGCTGTGCTTGTTGAACCGGGGAACGTCAATGATCTAGCCCAAGCAATTGTAAAATTACTTGAGACAAAGGAGATGCGCGATAAGTTGGCCAGTGAAGGCTTGAAGCGGGTTCGTGAAAATTTTACCTGGGAAATGTCAGCGCGAAAAGTTGTGGAGCAATATGAATATGCCATAGCTAAATTCAACTATATTAAACGAGAATATTAGGATGGTAACTTCTCATGCAGACTATCAAAGCCGATAGACTGAATCTCGGTGACGGAAATAGAGTATTGGATTTAGGTTGTGGCCAAGGCCGCCACAGCTTTTACTTGTCTAAATTGGGTCATTTACTAGTGCCGGTAGATATTTCTTTTGATGACTTATTGTATACATCAACAATTTACAAGGCTATGCTAGAATATGGTGAGATAAAGGAAACATCTTTAGCCGTGCCTATTGGCGCTGATGCATCGCTGCTGCCATTTGGTAATAATTCTTTTGATTGTGTGATAGCTTCTGAGATACTGGAACATATCGATGAGGATTGTTCGGTGATAAGTGAAATCGCCAGAGTAATAAAACCGGGAGCTGTATTGGCAGTGAGCGTGCCAAGGTACTATCCGGAAGTTATCAATTGGCTTTTATCAAAAAAATATCATAGCGTCAAGGGAGGACATGTCAGAATCTATAAAAAAAGTCAGTTATTATGTAGACTTAGAAAAGAGAATTTTTACTTAACAGGTATTGACTATGCTCACGGTCTGCACAGCCCATACTGGTGGTTGAAATGTTTGGTTGGTGTGGATAATGAGAAAAATTTATTTGTTAGGCTATATAAGAAATTGTTAGAGTATGAGATTATTAAACAACCGTTATTTCTTAAATGGGTGGCAAAGATTTTGGATCCCTTGCTTGGTAAAAGTATGGTGATCTACACGCTATATCTCCCTGATGCTAACTAAGATGATGCTCCAATGACTCAAGATGCAATATATAAATCCTCAGCCATAAATATTCTCGGAACCTATGAGGTCCAAGCAACCGCTTCTTCAATAATATCCATGCAAGCTAGAGGTGGAGCTATACCAAAAACTTACGGAGGTTCTGTCGATCCATGGAACCATTTAGAAGCTGCCATGGCGCTAACGACGGTCGGAAGGATCGGGGAAGCCAGGAAGGCGATCTTATGGTTAGCGGAAATCCAAAATCCCAACGGTTCCTGGTACTCCGGATACGACTCTGCTGATAATGTCCTTGAGTATAGAATTGATACAAACCAATGCGTATATATAGCAACGACACTCCTACATCATTTTCTGTTTACCGGAGATCTCGCTTTCTTGGTGAGGCTATGGCCGACAATTGCTAAAGCTGTTAATTTTGTTATATCCTATCAGACTAAGGCGGGGAATATACCGTGGTCTATAGATGGCGAAGCTTTATGCAACTCAAGTGAGGTAACACCTTATGTAAAAGAGGAAATCACTCCATCGTTGCTAGCATCTTCATGCTCTATACATCACAGTCTGAGAGCCGCATATATACTAAGTAATATACTGGCAGCAAGTGAAAATATGCATTCTATTTCACAGTATAAAGACGCGCTCTTTGTAGATTATGATCCTCAATACTTACAACCAATATATTTGTACTCTAGATTTAAATTATTTAAATCTATTAATGAATATGTATACAATAGACCGAATACCGAAGAGGAGATCTATCTAAATAAAGACAACTACGCTATGGACAACTATTATCCGATGATGACGTTTTTAACCTCAGATGCAGCTGTGGCCAAGATGGTAAAGGCCAGAGACCTTTTTATTTTAGATGATTGGGGGGTAAGATGTCTGGTGAGCCAAGATTGGTTTACCACAGCGGAAACTTCCGAATGGGCTATAGCGGAAATGTGTCTCGGTAATAGGGTACTGGCAAAATCCCTTTTAATATCGACTTACCGTCACCGATTACAAGATGGGTCTTATTTGACAGGCAGTGTATACCCGACGAAAGCAACTTTTCCGCGAGGGGAGGTATCTTCCTATTCAAGCGCTGCCGTTATTCTGGCCAATGATATTCTGGCCGGAGGTATAACAAAGCAAGTCTTTACAGACAGCAAGTTATCATCTTGGCGCGCAGCTATTTGATAGTCTTCGTGGGCTTTTTATGAAAAGACAATCATTGTATTAAGCGGCTCTATTGTAAACAGGATCTGATCTGATCGGATAGATGCATAGTCAGAGAACGGTTGACAATCAGTCTCTCTAAATTTTGAGTGCTGAGTCGCTGGCGTCCGCCCCTAATACTGGCTTTGATAAAAGATGCGATATGTGAAATATCTATAGTATCTATATTTTCCGGACTACATGCTAAAGCGCTTATTCCACTCATCATCCGGTCAAGGGCATTATCGGGAAACTTATTAGCCAATATATTGTAGTTGTTTTCGATAAATTTCCAGGTAGAGACACCAACTTTTCTTGAAGAGAGCATAGCTCCAAGAAGGAAAGGCGCATCCTGACTTCTGATCGTATCTACGGATAGTTGATATAGCCTATCGGCGTAACTTTCATTGTTAATTTTTGCCAATGCGTTCAAATGCCTCTTCTGGTCTATAGGGTCTATCGGGGTGAGCATCCTCTCTAAAATAGAGTCGAATTCCGCATCGGTGGCATGGTGAGCCACAATTTCCAACACAGCGGGAAATATATCCTGATCCACCGCATTTGGGTTCTTTCTTTCAGTTGCAAATATATCTTTGGCATAGCTGATAGTTTTTTCATCATTACCCGTATTTCCCAGAGCAGCCAGGAAAGAGGCTCTAAGAAGCGAAAAATCATCTTTTTCCGCTGGGTTTCGTTCCCATCCTATGTCGTCTATATGAGGCAGGATAAGTGAGCGTGTAAAGTTTTGTAAGTATTGTAAATCGTCTTTGGATGAGATAATGGAGAGAAGCGAGAGAGCACCCAAGACAACAGACCAAATATGGGGGTCTGTTTCGTCTGCCAGTGCAGCCGTTAAAGAGATGAAATCAGCCAGAGTCATTTTTTTGGCTACCACCAGATTCCAGGAGTCTGAGATAAAGCAAAATCTTTCCAGTGGCGTCAGTAAATCCCATTTCTCAAGAAGCTGTTTCGATGAGAGGTTATCGTAAAAAACACGGTAGTAGCCCGTACCCTTGGAATTGGCGATAAGTATGCCGGAAGAAGATCGGAGCGGTTCCTGATCTTGACCGATAATAACCTTCGCGGAATCCGATTTATCGATTCCCGTGGTGATAACTGCTGGGATAAACCAAGATTTTCCAATTCCCGAAAGTTCTGCTTCTTTGTCAGAAGTCTCGACAAGCAGTTCAACAGCTTGTCGTGCTTCGTCTTTTGTGAGGTAGCTGAAAGGTTCTTGAGTGATTCGATATTCTTTTCCATCTGTAAGGGCATCAGTTGACGTTACGTGCAATAAAGGAAACCCGCCTTGAAATATAAAGGAATCCATAATTTTTCTTACCTCTATGTCACCGGCTACGCTTTCCAAGGAATCCCACAAGTCATGGGTCTCGGTATTTTGTAGACGATGCAATTTGAGGTAA
>JAJZMK010000065.1 GCA_021798275.1 Actinomycetes bacterium
AAATCAAACCGCTCTCGCTCCGGCTCCGAGTCGCCTTTTTCAACCAATTTGTCCTTTAGAAGGGACAGTTCCACAAATTCAGATTCTGATCCGAGCCCCAGTTTTTTTGCTATGGCAGCAGCTGTGGAGTTGAGTTCGTCGATATAAGGATCACCGTTAGTTACCAGATGCCGAGGCAGGCTGTGAGCCGTTATGAGGATCATAATTTTATCCGGAGAAGACAGGCTGTCACCAAAAGTCCTGGATTTACGCAAAAGGACGATTTGGTTGATGTGCTTTTTTAACTCGCTTCTGATTTGATCTGTCAGAAAATCCAACAATTTGCCGTCCAGGGCAAAGGACTTGATAAAGCGGCACTTGATTTCACTTGCCGCGGCAACTTTCTGTGCCCTCTCTAAGTACTCACCGATACTGAATCTGGAGTAATGCGGGGCAAATACCATCCCTATCAGAGATGACACTTTGGCATCTGCCAACTCTTGCACGGCTTCTTCTATTTTGGGACTTGAGTGCTTTGTTCCGTAGACTACCAAGTACTTCCCCGGCGACAGGCTGTCTAAACGGGAAGAGATAGCTTCGATTTGTTGATGAGTTTTTTTTGTCAGAGGGGAGGTGCCTCCGATCAGCTGATAGCGTTGTACCAATTCATCCAATTGCTCCCGGCTCGGCGGTCTACCCCTTCTGACGTCTGTGTAAAAGGCCTCGATGTCTTCCTGCGACTTAGGTGTCCCGTAAGACATGAGTAAAACACCCGTTTTGGCGCTATCTGTCATAGTGAAGACTTTACCTGCGTCAAAGAGTAGGCGCTTTGATAAACGTTCATTATTTGTGTCCGGTTTTTTCCCGGACAAATTCCACCAATCCAGACAGCGTATCGGGGTCGGTCTCCGGGAGAACGCCGTGACCAAGGTTGAATATATGTCCGGATACTTTGTCGTTTTTAGCGCTATCGGTCTCCGCTTCTTTTGCCACCAAGGCGGCTTTTAGGATCCTCCCGGCTTCTTCGGCCACCACAGGAAAGGGCGCCAGACAAATGGCCGGATCTAAGTTACCCTGGATAACTATGTCCCGGCCTATCATTTGGCGTACTTTATCTATCGGTAAGCGCCAATCCACCGATATTACATCGGCCCCGGCCGAGGCCATCAAGTCTATAATTGCGCCGGTTCCCACACCGAAGTGTATTTTCGGTACTTTAGGTCCCGGGAGTTTCGACAATTCCGCAAATATTTTTTTGGAAAAAGGCCAGACAAATTTTTCGTAATCGTATCTTGATAAATATCCCGCCCAGGAATCAAACAATTGTATTGCCGCAGCCCCGGCACTTATTTGGGCGGACAAAGAAGCAACTACCAGTTCGGACAGTTTATCCATGAGCAAAAACCAGAAATCTTGGTTTTGGTGCATCAGGGCCTTTATTTTAGCGAAAGTACGTGTGGGTTTTCCTTCCACCAAATAGCTTGCCATGGTAAACGGGCCTCCGGCGAATCCCAAAACGGGAACGTCGGCGGTCTTTACAAGCAATCTGATTGCCTCTTGTACATACGGAGCGTCCTCTTCCGGTTCATACCGGCGTATGCGGCTCAGATGGGAAATATCGGTAAAAGGTTCAAAGATCACCGGCCCGACGTTGGCCAGGATGTCAAGCTCGACGCCGATCGCATTGAGAGGCACCATTATGTCGGAAAACAAAACGGCGGCATCTACTTTGTATCGCGTTACCGGTTGGAGAGTCAACTCCGCGGCCAGCTCAGGGTCTTTGACGGTTTCCAGGATAGAGCCCGTTCCGCGCTTTTCTCTGTATTCCGGAAGAGCCCTTCCGGCTTGGCGCATGAACCATACGGGGGTCCGCTCCACGGGCTGGTTGAGGCATGCCCTGACAAAGAGCGGGGTGTCGGGTGTATCCATGGCGGTCAATCCTTATTTATATATTGCTTTTCCGGGTAACATCAACTATAGCGAAAAATAGTTAATTGCCAAGACTCTAAAGAGTCAATTGCTTTTATAATCTGAACAGGTTTTTTAAGATCAGATAGTATTATTTGATGACGGCGGAATAAATTTTTGTCCGGTTTTTTAAAAAAATGGCGGTAATTTTTTCAAATTATTTTATCTTGGTTTGCACAACAGGTATAAATCGGGCTACTCTGTCTTGGAAGGTTGCCCGTTCGTTCATGATGGTAGTTGTGAGAAAGTGAAAGTGTAGTTGTGACAGATATAGTTATACCAAGCCACGGCTCTTCGGCTTCTGTCCCTGAGACCAGCCATGTCAAGCAGGAAAGGCCGCAACTTTTGGCGGTCGGAGTTATCATCTGGCTGGGGTCGGAATTCATGTTTTTTAGCGGTCTTTTTGCCGCTTTCTTCACCATCAGGGCACACGCGACGGTTTGGCCTCCACCGGGAACCAAGTTGGACACTTACCAGGCGCTGGCCTTTACTTTTGTACTGCTGGCGTCGAGTCCGACGATGCAGCTCGGGGTTTGGGCACAGGAAAGAGGCGAGAGAGTCAAAGCTCGAGTCTGGATAGTGATAAGTTTCTTACTCGGAGCGGCATTTGTCGCCAACCAGGCTTATGAATGGAAAACTTTGCCCTTCAGGCCGAGTACGAATGCCTACGGATCACTCTTTTATATTATGAGCGGTCTACACGGGCTCCACGTCATCTTGGGGCTTGTGGCGATGATATTTCTTTTGATCAGATTATCCGGACCCAAAGGAGACCCGGGTGAAACCCCGGTTTTTCAGGCAGTCAGCTACTATTGGCACTTCGTCGATATAGTTTGGATAGGTCTTTTCAGCTGCTTGTTCTTATTGTCTTGATTGAGAAATTTTTAGATAAATTTGTTTTTGCCCTATAGGGAAAAGGTTTTACGATATCTTTTTTGTGTCATGAGATTGGAGTTACTTTGGTTGAGGCCGTGAAGCGGAGTCTTGGAAAAAGGCTCAAAGCTTTATTAAAGCCTAATAAGAAAATTGCGGCGCCGCTTGTATTGGCGGCGGCCGTAGTCATACCGCAGCTTTTATTCTCTGCCTCGGCCGGCGCCGGTGTGCTTTCACATTCCGAGACAAACCGGTCAAAACATTATCAATCTCAAATGAGTCAACGAGCTGCCGCGGCCGCCGTCGGTGCCAAAACACCCCAATTGCAAGAGGGCCGTACGCTGTTTGACGAAAACTGCTCAAGTTGTCACGGTGTTGACGCTGCGGGATCTAAGTTAGGCCCCAGTTTGCACGGTTTGGGAGCCGGGGTGGTCAATCTCTGGGTTTCTTCCGGTTGGATGCCACTGGCAAATCCCGGTGCCGAACCGGCCAGGAAGCCGGCTCTCTTTGACACTTCGCAGACCGATGCCATCAGCCAATACGTGGCCAGCCTTTCCAAGGGCGGTATTCCCATATTGTATCCGGATCTGAAAGGGGCTGACGTTGCGGAAGGATTTTCGATTTTCGCTTTGAACTGTGCGCCCTGTCACACCATTACGGGAGCCGGTGACGCTCTTTCCAACGGTCTTTATGCTCCGCCTCTGCACGGCCTTACCTCCACTCAGGTAGCCGAAGCGGTCAGGTCTGGCCCCAACAATATGCCGGTATTTTCCACCGGAGTTGTTTCCAAAAGTCAATTAAAAGACTTGGTTGCCTATGTCACCGGCTATATCGAGCACCCCGACAGCCCCGGTGGTCTCGGCCTCGGAGGAGTAGGTCCGGTAGCGGAGGGTTTCATAGGTCTGTTTGCGGGCGTGGGACTTTGTCTCCTGGTTGCTTTTTGGATAGGGGACAGAACCGAAAAAGAAGATAAAAGTCACAGCGATGAAGAAGTGGGAGTAGAGAAAGCACATGTCTGAGACGACAGAAGAGCACCCTGATCTGGAGTCTGTTCCGCTTGATGCGCCTCAGTTCGAAGTGGCGGCCAGAAACGTCAAGCGGACGGAATACATCACGTTTGCATCATTTATCCTGGCACTGATCGCGTTCGCGGCTTTTGGGGCCGCTTATACACAAAATGCCTCCACGGGAATTTTTGGTTTGACAATAGGTCTGGGTCTGTTTTTCTTCGGATTCGGTCTTGTCAGCTGGGGCAAATATTTGATGCCGCAAGGTCCGTTCTCGGAACCCCGTCCGCTGATGGAGACTACCGAGAAAGAAAAAGAGCTCCTCAAAGCCGATTTTACTTCCCGGGGGAAAGTCGCCATCAAGAGGCGTAGTTTCCTGGTAAAAGCAATGGCAGCCGCTGGAGGTATTTTTGGCATAGTGGCAGCCTTTCCTTTGATCAGATCTCTCGGTCCTTTGCCAAAGAACTCCCTGATGACCACAAAATGGCGCAAAGGATCTTATCTGACCACTATTTACGGAGACAAAGTAAAGCCCTCTGATATGGAGGTGGGTGGGATACTGACGGTCTTTCCCGAAGACGACCTCGGTTCCGCCATTTCACAGACTATTTTACTAAGGGTCAAAGAAAGCGGAAATATCGTCACCATGGCGGGCAGGGAAGACTGGGCTCCGGACGGATTTATAGCTTTTTCTAAAGTTTGCACGCATGCGGGTTGTCCGGTAGGGTTGTATGAGCATCTGGAGCAACTGCTTGTCTGTCCGTGTCACCAGTCAATGTTTAATGTAAAAGACGGGGCCATGCCGGTATTCGGACCGGCTCCTAGGCCGTTACCTCAGCTGCCGATTTATATAGATTCCGACGGATACTTTAGAGCCAGGGCAGGTTACGACGAGCCTATAGGACCCGGTTTTTGGACGAGGGGCGGAACGGCATGATAGACGCCATATACAATTGGATTGATAACCGCCTGGCTCTATCAAAATCAGGTAGACACCTGCTGAATAAAATATTTCCCGATCACTGGTCATTTATGATCGGTGAAATTGCGCTCTACTCCTTCATAGTCCTTCTTATTTCCGGAATATTTTTAACCCTGTATTTCGTACCTTCGGAAGCAATCGTTACTTATCACGGTGCATACAAGCCTTTAGACGGTATGCGTGTTTCCGAAGCGTATGCCTCGACTATCAATCTCACTTTTGCTGTTCGCGGTGGCTTGTTCATGCGACAGCTACACCATTGGGCAGCCAACATTTTTGTCGGCTCAATAGTCGTTCACATGCTGAGAGTCTTTTTCACGGGGGCTTTCCGCCGTCCGAGAGAAGCCAACTGGATGATAGGTGCGACTCTGCTTATCTTGGCCATATTCAACGGTTTTCTCGGGTATTCAATCCCCGATGACCTGGTATCTGGAACGGGTATCCGTATCGCTTTTTCTATTTTGGAATCAATTCCGTTTGTGGGGACCAATCTGGCCTTTTTCTTATTCGGTGGGAATTATCCGGGGACAGATATCATCCCCAGATTCTTTATCTTGCATGTGCTTATTTTGCCTTTGATAATTTTGGGACTTCTGGCCGGTCACCTTGGTATGTTGGTTAAGCACAAACACGCCCAGTTCAAAGGAAGGGGTGCGCGTAACGACAACGTCGTGGGATCGCCTCTTTGGCCGAATTACGCGGCCAAAGCCGGTGGGTTTTTCTTCCTAACCACCGGGGTGACGGCAATCCTGGCCGCTTTGGTGCAGATCAACCCCATTTGGCAATACGGCCCCTATGTTCCTTATAAAGTAAGTTATGCTGTGCAGCCGGACTGGTATATGGGATGGCTGGACGGTGCTCTGCGTGTCATGCCGGCTTGGGAAATACATTTACCCGGTCATATGGTACCAAACGTCTTTTTCCCCGGTATTCTATTGCCCGGGGTAACTTTCACCTTGATATATCTATGGCCTTTTATAGAGGCGAAATTTATAACCCATGACTATAGCGAACACCATTTATTGGATCAACCCCGTGATAATCCGTTACGAACCTCGATAGGCGCGGCAGTATTTGCTTTCTATTTTGTTTTGTTTGGGGCAAGTGCCACGGACGTCTTGGCTAATTACCTACAAGTTTCTCTAAATGTCGTGCTTTGGGTGTTTAGGATTTCATGTATCGTCATACCGATAATCGTCTTCCCTGTTGCCTATAAGATTTGTTTGGAGTTACAGAAGACCCCGGATGCCGGCAAGAGAAAGCGTCACGTCATCATCGTCCGTGATCCAGAAGGTGCTTACCATTCTGTGGAATCAGCCGAGTATGTGGGCTATGTGGCTCCCGAACTTAATCCGGTGGACATAGAAGAAGTGGATCTACAGCCTGAAATAGACGCCTTGAATACACCAAAAGAAACTCCGCAGGACGGTATTTACCAAGTACCGCGCTAGGGATTTGCCGGAGTAGCTGGCTATCTGGGGCTTACGGCCGCCGCAAATTGTCCTAAGGTAATGATCACCATCATCGAAACCGGCTTATTGATAACTATCTATAGACATATAATTGTATGAAAAATATAAGAAATTGTCTATATAGTTATTTAATGTAAGCGAATAGCTTTCAAATAAGGTCTTATGGCCCTGTCACTTTTAAACTACCGAATTGTACAATAGGGCAATGTGCTTAGGAATTCCCGGTCAGGTGGCAGAGATCATCGATGAACACTATGTGGTTGCCGATGTAAGCGGAGCTAAAAGAAAGATAAATACCGATCTTCTTGTCGGTCAGCCTTTAGAATCAGGCAGTTGGGTATTGATCCATGTCGGTTTCGCTTTGGCGATTATTGACGATAACGAAGCCAAACAGACCCTTGATTTACTAAATGAAATGCAAGAGGTGTATCAGCAGGAATTAGAGGCTCTCGCAATATCTACCGCTCATAAAATATCAGAAAAGAGCGGAGACTTATGAAGTACGTAGACGAATACCGAGGTAAAACGCACGCTCTGGCTTTGGCCGAAGAGATAGAGAAATTATGCATCCCCGGTAAAGAGTATAAAATTATGGAAATCTGCGGGGGACATACCCACGCTATTTACAAATACGGGATAGAGAAGTACCTACCCGAGCAGATAAAACTTGTGCATGGTCCGGGGTGCCCGGTTTGCGTTATACCGCTTGGCAGAGTAGATGATGCAATCTCGATCAGTCTGGGAGAGGTTATTTTTACCTGTTTCGGGGATATGTTGCGGGTACCTGGCAATAAGCGTTCTTTGAGTGATGCCAAAGCCCAAGGATCTGACATAAGAGTGGTCTACTCACCTTTAGACGCACTTGATATTGCTCAGAAAAACAGAGATAAACAAGTGGTATTTCTGGCAATAGGTTTTGAAACAACCGCTCCTTCAACGGCCATTGCCCTAAAGCAGGCCAAGGCGCTCGGGCTCACTAATTTTTCAATTTTTTGCAATCATGTTACCATTATACCTCCCCTCGTTTCGATACTGGAGAGCGAAGATTCACAGATCGATGCTTTTATAGGACCCGGCCATGTTGCCGCCGTTGTGGGGTGTCAGATCTTTGAACAGATAACCGCCCGTTACTCTAAGCCCGTAGTGGTATCTGGTTTTGAACCTCTTGATATCTTGCAGTCTGTCTATATGATCATTAAACAATTCCATGACGACGTACGTGCCGTGGAGAACCAATACAGCAGGGTTGTGCCATATTATGGTAATCAAGCAGCTATAGAGGCAATCAACTCGACTATGGAAGTACGTCCATATTTTGAGTGGAGGGGCCTTGGAACAATCGAAAACTCCGGCCTGAAAATCAGAGATGACTACGGAGAATTTGATGCGGAAAATAGATTTACCATTCCGGGAATTAAAGTAAGTGAGCCGAGAGCATGTCAATGTGGCCAAGTGCTACAAGGTAAAATTATGCCAAATGAATGTAGAGTTTTTGGCAAAGCCTGTACTCCGGAAAAACCGATAGGTACTTGTATGGTTTCCTCAGAAGGGGCCTGTGCCGCCTATTACAACTATGGCAGGTTTCAAGTCACAGCCGGAAGATAGGCCTTGATAGAAAAAATTTTACACTTTACATAAGGGAATTGTATGATAAGATAATGCAAAACGTACAAGAAAACTCATCTAAGTACAGTAATAAAATTATCACCATGGCTGCCGGGGCTGGCGGGAAAACGAGCAAAGCATTAATATCATCCCTAATTCTTCCGGCACTTAGCAACGATTATCTGGAAGAATTGGGCGACGGCGCTGTTTTTTCTCTAGGCGCGGATAAGCTCGCTTTTACGACGGATTCTTTTGTGGTATCCCCTCTCTTTTTCCCGGGAGGATCCATAGGGGATTTGGCGGTGAACGGCACGGTGAACGATCTGGCCGCATGTGGGGCAAGACCGCTCGTTATTTCCTTGGCATTGATCCTGGAAGAAGGCTTTTGGCTCGAATCTTTGGAACGCATTGTACGTTCCATCCAAGAGGCCGCCAACAAAGCAGGTGTCAAGATTGTCACCGGGGACACCAAAGTCGTAGAAAGAGGCAAGGGCGACGGGTGCTATATCAATACTTCCGGGATAGGCATTGTCAATGAAAATGCCGTTTCGTTAGGTCCGAGCAAGATCTTAGCGGAAGACGAGATCTTGATAACCGGCCCTATCGGAGATCACGGAACGACAATTATGCTGGCCCGGGGCGACCTGGGTATTACCGCTGATATTTCCTCTGATACCGCTTCTTTGGCCGATCCCATCGCTGCCGTAATGGAGCAATGCGGAAAGGCCGTGCACGCCATGCGCGATCCTACAAGGGGTGGGCTTGCCACTGTATTGAATGAAATGGCTGAAAGTTCAAAAGTCGGTATCGAGATAGCCGAAACGGACGTTCCGGTTCGTCAAGAAGTAAGGGCTGTTTCTGAGTTGCTCGGTATAGATCCTTTGTACATAGCCTCGGAAGGCCGGATGGTTATTTTTGCCGAGAGCGGATATGGGAATCAAATTCTTGATATCCTGAGGACCTTTCCGCAGTGCCAAGATGCAGCTTTAATAGGGAAAGCGGTTGATTTACATCCCGGTTTTGTGGTTGAGAAAACTATTTTCGGAGGTGAACGCATAATAGATCTATTGGTTGGCGATCCTCTGCCAAGAATTTGCTGAAATTGTAAAACAACTTTGCAGGCGTTTTTCCACGGGATCTATATAGCAACTTTGTATGAACCAGAAAAGTGGATCCACTCTCATCCGTTATAAAATAGATATTTCCGGTATAGTGCAAGGGGTTGGATTTCGCCCTTTTGTCTATAACACGGCAACCGTATTTCATTTAGCCGGATGGGTGATGAATAATCCCAACGGGGTGACGATCGAAGCTCAAGGCGACAAAGTTTCCCTGGGCCATTTTCTGCAAATTTTACGGGACCGTCCACCTCCGCTCGCGGTCATAGATAAGTTGGAATATGAATTACTTACTCCTAAAAGTGAAACCGGCTTTGCTATTTTGGACAGCAAGCACGCTTCTTACCGCAATACTTTAATAAGTCCCGATATAGCGGTTTGCGACGATTGTCTGAAAGAGCTTTTTGATCCAAAAGACAGAAGATATCACTACCCGTTTATCAATTGTATCAATTGCGGTCCCAGATTTTCTATAGTGACAGACATCCCTTACGACAGGGTCAATACCACCATGGCAGGTTTTGGCATGTGTCAAGATTGCCGGGCGGAGTATGAAAATACTCTGGACAGGCGTTTTCATGCTCAGCCGGTGGCCTGTCCAAAATGCGGTCCCCGGGTGGAAATTTATGAAACTCGGGCAAAGCGCTATCTGTATCCTAAAGACATCTATGTCGCGATAGCTAATTTTATCAAGCAGGGGAGGATTCTCGCTATCAAAGGTATCGGAGGTTACCATCTTTGTGTGGCGGCAACAAGCGACTTTGCCTGTGATAAATTGCGCGAGAGGAAACACAGATACGAAAAGCCGTTTGCCGTCATGGTCAAAGATTTAGAAATGGCCAAAGAGCTCTGCGAAATCAGTGCGGCAGAAGAGGTCGCTTTAAAACTTCCTTCCCGTCCGATAGTGTTACTAAAGAAGAGCGCCAAAGCCGGTATCAAAATATCTTCCCAGGTGGCCCCCGATAACCGCTTCTTAGGTATTATGCTGGCCTATACGCCGCTTCACTATTTAATTTTTGAACACATTGACTTCCCACTTGTGATGACAAGTGGGAATATCTCGGAAGAGCCGATAGCTTACAAAGACGACGATGCCAAAAAATCATTGGACGGTATCGCCGACGTATTTGTATCAAATAACAGAGAGATATCTACCAGGGTTGACGACTCGGTGGTGCAAATCAATCATCAGCTCCCCAATTTCATCAGGAGATCGCGTGGGTTTACCCCCCGCCCGCTAAAACTCCCCTTTAGCTCTAAAAAAGACATCCTGGCTTGCGGGGGAGAGCTGAAAAGTACTTTTTGTCTCATCAAAGGCGATAACGCTTTTGTGTCTCAGCATATAGGAGACTTAGAGAATTATAAAACGTATAAAAATTTTACCGATCAAATCGAGTACTTTCTAAGAATTTTTGATATCAACCCCGAGATCATAGCCCATGATCTACATCCCGAATATCTCTCTACAAAGTACGCTCTTGAGAGGGCTTTAGGCAAAAACTCCATGGAAGGATTTTCCCCCGAGCCTATTTCTGAGAACCAATATCTGGAATTGACAAGACCTATACCCGGAGAGAACGGATTGCTTTCGATCCAGCACCATCACGCACATATAGCTTCCTGTCTGGCAGACAATAATTTTTTAGATACCGCTATTGGCATAGCTTTTGACGGTTCCGGTTATGGTACGGACTCGAAGCTATGGGGCTCGGAAATACTACTGGCTAACCTGAACAGCTTTACCAGGCTGGGGTCGCTCGAACCGATAAAGCTTCTCGGAGGCGTAAAAGCGATCAAGGAGCCTTGGCGCATAGCCCTTTACTACCTAAGGCAAAGCTTCTCACCGGAAGTTATCGAGCAGCTTGACGTTTACCACTCCAACGAGGTTTTATGGGATCAGGTAGCCGCTTTGGCCGACAATTCAGCAAAGAGTTTACAGACAACCAGCATGGGGAGACTTTTTGACGCCGTAGGGGCTCTTGTGTGCGGTGTCAACAAGATCAGCTACGAAGGACAGGCGGCAATCAGGCTGGAGCAGTGTATAGATCCGCTTGATCAGAGTAGCTATACGATTTCGATAGCTAAGTTCCCCATGATTATCGACGGTGCGGCAATAGTAGCTTCTGTAACAGAGGATATTTTGGCAAAAGTTTCACCTAATATTATTGCGGCCCGATTCCATAACACCATTGTCAATTTAGTAGTATCAGCTTGTAGGTATATACGCAATAATTACGAAAGTCCTCCGGAGAGTGTGGCACTTTCCGGAGGTGTTTTCCAAAATAGGTACTTGCTGTCCAAAGTTAGCGAGTTGCTCGAGGAAAACAATTTCCGCGTTCTCACTCACAAGCAAGTACCGGCCAATGACGGAGGGATTTCATTCGGACAAGCGGCGATAGCCAGCCAAATTTACTTGAATTCCTAATAAGTCACCTTGCCATATATTTAATGTATTACAAATGCAAAAATTTCTAATTAAGCTAGAGCAATAAACATAATTTTTGTCAAATAAGTAATTGGGTACCCAGAATATGACATTATACCCTACGCAATTTTTTGCCCTCTCATGTAGCCTTTAGGTATGGAGAATTTACTGGCATCTACCGTTGATATTTCCGGACTCGACCGGCTGCTTGATCTGATAAAAAGTGAAGGCTATAACATCATCGGTCCCGTAGTTGAAGACGGCGCTGTTAAAAAAGGCACTATCAAATCCATAAATGATTTGCCGCAGGGTTACACGGACTCGCAGGCTCCCGGGAGCTATACCCTTACATATGACGAAAATAATAAAGAGTTGTTCTCGTGGGCCGTCGGACCGACATCTTTTAAGGACTATTTTTTCCCTCCCAAACAAGTTCTCTTTTCCGGAAAAATCTCCAAAGATAAAGTTACTCTTGTACAGGTAGATGCCAAAGTTTCCAAGACGTGTTTCTTTGGGATGCGCCCCTGCGAAGTAGCCGGTATGTCTGTTTTGAAAAATGTTATGATGGGTGGTCAATATCAAGATCCCGTGGCCGCCGATATGAGTCAAAATGTTTTGGTGGTAGCCACCGAATGCGGTTTTCCGGCTGAGACCTGTTTCTGCTCTTCTTTTGGGAGCGGTCCCATGGCAAGTGAAAACTTTGATTTGGTGATCACGGAGATTACAAACGGCGACAATAGGTACCTGATTCGCTCTGGCAGTGACACAGGTTATCAATTGCTTGAAAAGCTCGATTTGCAATCGGCCTCACCACAGGATTTTTCTGAGAGAGACCGTATCATCGCCAATTCCACATCTCAAATGACACGCTCAATTGATACCGGGACCGTAGGGGGTCTGCTGGCTGAGAATATCAACAGTCCTCATTGGGCAGAGATTGCCAAGCGTTGCCTGTCGTGTGGCAACTGTACTTTAGTGTGTCCTACCTGTTTCTGTGCATCGTTTGAACACTCAAACGGCCTTAGCGACGACTTTGAAGTAACAAAGAGGTGGGATTCTTGTTTTGACACGGAACACTCATACATCCACGGCGGTTATGTCAGAAGCTCCACCTCTTCTAAGTATAGGCAGTGGATGACACATAAATTATCTACCTGGGTAGATCAATTCGGTGAAATGGGTTGCGTCGGTTGCGGAAGATGCATTACATGGTGTCCGGTAGGTATTGACATTACAGAAGAAGTCAAATACATAGCGGAAAAGTCGGTTAAATAAGTATAGCTACATTGTATTAATAATAAAAAGGAGAGTCATGTCAGGTATAGAAAATATAATCAGTCAAGTTCCCATGTTCAAATCCCTTCCGAAAGAAGCAGTTAGCTTGATCGCCTCGTGCGGAGAGGAAGTGACTTTTGAGCCGGAAACCCAAATACTGACCGAGGGGGCGATGGCCTCAACTTTTTATATAATCAAGACCGGAACGGTTTCCCTGCAGGTGCGCGAGCCCCAAGCCATTCCGATAGTCGTGCAGACGATCTCTTCCAATTCGCTTCTCGGGCTTTCTTGGCTTTCTCCTCCATATCAATGGGCTTTCGATGCTTTTGCACTGGAGAAAGTAACCGCCATTGAATTTCACGCCGCATGCGTCAGGGAAAAGCTTTCTGCGTCTCCGGAATACGGGTTCGTAATTTTGCAAGCTATCTTGAATGTATTTTTGGACCGCTTGCAGGCGACGAGGACGAGAATGATCGATATTTACGATGCCGACAGAAAGGCCATACCGGGTGACTAATACACAATATCAGGAAAAAGGGATTGAATCTGTTACACCTGAGGCACCGGAAAATAATCCGTTTGTGCCCATACCTTATAAAGTCGTGCGCAAACACAGAGATTCAGAAGATATTTTCACCATAGAGATCGAGCCGATTTCCGAGACGATAGCTCCTTATAAAAGCGGACAGTTCAATATGCTCACCTGCTATAGGGTCGGGGAAATCGCCATTTCT
>JAJZMK010000002.1 GCA_021798275.1 Actinomycetes bacterium
GGAGAAAAAGTTAAAGTATACGTATCGGCTCCCAAGGACACGGTCTTCGCCGGTTCATCCGGATCTTCCGGTACCGCCGTAACACCCGGTTTGACTGCGGTAAAGCTCATCTTTTCCGCCGGGGACTGAGAAAAAAGGTCTTGTTATTACTCGTGTAAAAACACTGCACTGATCAGATGAGCGGAGTCTTTTACCGCTACGCTCCGAGATCATTAAAAAGTATGAAGATAGCCGATCGGCTATCTTCATACTTTTTAATTTGCAACCCGCAACCGAGTAGAAATACCCGGCTTGCATCAAAGACAACTCTGACATTCCCGGCAGAATCGGGGTTTCAATATTCAGTCCGCTGCCCACAGGCGTTCACTACTCGTCATATAGCAGAATACCATAACTGTGAATTGATCAAATTTATTCTTATAAATCCCCAGCAACAAAATACCTTTGTCCCAAAAATCTCACAATTTCAATTAATTAAATTCCCACTTACGGGATCAAAGAAATAAATTGAATCAAAATCTGCCGCCAAAGCAACTTTTTCGCCGATATGCACGGGCGTTTTTGGATCTAAACGCGCGATACCTTCATTGCGAATATTGAATTCGTTTTCATCCAACTCGGCGGATCCGTCATTGTCAACTCCTTCAATGTGTACCCTCTCTGCGCCCACACTGAAGTGCGCCAGAATATCGCTTCCCAATACTTCAACCAGGCCGATAATACTGCTGATAACAAAATGGGGTTTTTCTGCTTCTGCCAGCGTCAAATGTTCCGGTCTGACGCCAAGCACCACTTGCTTACCCGCATATGCACGGAGCGAAGAGCATCTGGCGTACACTTCTTCGCCAAGAGTTATATTTTGTGAACCTATATCCACAACGCTCCCGTTGTTTGAAATGCCGGCTTTAAAAAGATTCATTGCCGGTGACCCTATAAAGGCTGCAACAAATAAATTAGCAGGATGCGAGTAAATATTTTCCGGCGTATCGCACTGTTGGATATACCCGTCTTTCAGCACTACCACTCTGTCGCCCATGGTCATCGCTTCCACCTGATCATGCGTAACATACAAAGTCCCGACTTGCAGATGCCGCTGGATCCTAAGGACCTCGGCCCGCATTTGGACTCGCAAGCTGGCATCCAAATTGGATAGAGGCTCATCCATCAAGAAGACAGCGGGTTCTCTGACGATTGCCCTTCCCATTGCTACCCTCTGTCGCTGCCCGCCGGACAATTGTCTTGGTCTGTTATGTAAATATTGTTTGAGCCCCAAAATTTCTGCCACTTGTAATACCTTGGTTTCTATTTCACTTTTCGGAATTTTCTGTAACTTCAATGCAAACGCTATATTTTCGGCAACGGTCATATGTGGATACAGTGCATAATTTTGAAATACCATGGCTACATCTCTGTCTTTTGGAGCCACCTTATTGACCACACGGTCGCCTATAAAAATTAGTCCGTCAGATATATCGTCAAGACCGGCTATCATACGCAAAATTGTAGTTTTACCGCAACCGGAAGGCCCAACGAGCACGACGAATTCGCCGTCATTGACATGTAAATCAAAACCGTGAACCGCTTCGAATCCGGTGGCGTAAATCTTTTTTACTTTTTCAAGAGTGATGGATGCCATATTAATATTTCTCTCTTTATAATTGATTTGCGATCATGAAAAACCGCTCACTTACACTTATTTTTAGTCCAAATCAGCATAAGGTTATCTCCTTTCCACAGATACACGCGTCGCTTCATGAGACTTCCCGCCGTAACGGCAAGTCTCTCCTTTAATCATCACCTCACTGCTTAAAAGAATATCGTCGAAAGATTTCCCCACAAAAAAGTTGAACATCCCCGGTTCGACAACGCGGAACAAAGATTCGTTGGTAAACGACAGCCGAGAAATCGGAATTTCAAAATTGATACCGCATGATTCACCGGGGGAGAGCCCGACTTTTATATACCCCACAAGTTGTTTTTCCGGACGCACCACCGAAGCTGAAAGATCTCTTACGTAGCACTGCACCACTTCTTCGCCGAACTTGGTACCGGTATTGGAAACCACGAGACGCACATCAACGGGCGATGCGGTATCGCCCGCATTCACAAAGAAATCACTGTAGGAAAAAGTCGTATAACTCAATCCGTGTCCAAAAGGGAACAGTGGGGTTGTTTTATCGTCTGTATACTCGCCGTAAAACATGGCGGTTGAGCCCCCAGACAAATGACCGGCGTAAACGGGAACCTGTCCGACGCTCCTGGGAAAACTCACCGGCAGACGTCCTGACGGATTCAGTTTGCCGAATAATATATCGGCGAGCGCCTGGCCTCCTTCTTCTCCCAGCGGCCAAGCCTGCAATAAGGCACTCGAGTATTTGGCTATTTCCGTGAGCGTATGCACCCTGCCGCTCATCACAATTACAACGGTGGGAACACCTGTTTTGGCAACCTCAGTAATAAGCTTTTCTTGTTGTCCGGTCAGAGAAAGGTCCGTGGCATCTCTGGCTTCCCCCACCGTGCATGCAAGGGCAAGCCCGGATCGCCCCCCCACGACAACGACGGCGACATCTGCCAGTCTTGCCTTCTCCACGGCGGCGGAAATATCTGATTCCTCCCCCGTAATTTCACACCCTTTAATATAGTGAACCTCTGTCGAAGCACCGACAAGGGACTTTATCCCTTCCAGAGGTGTAATATGACGAGTAAAATACGGCCCGGGCTGCCACTCACCATAAGAGCGGGGCAACATAGACAGATTTGCCCCTCCGTTCCACGATTCGGACATCACGCTTTCCGAGGCATTGTCGTAAACAATTTGCTGATGAGCCGGGTAATGGTAATCCCCCTGGAGGAGGCGTACGTCGTCCGCTGCGGGACCCATGACAACTATTTTCCTTATACCGTTCGAGAGGGGTAAAATACCGTTATTGCTCAAAAGAACTATTGAAGAAGCAGCTGCGTCATACGCCAGAGAACGCTGCTCCGGCGTTTCAAAACTTATATTGACTCTCCCTTCGTCGACGAACGGAGAGTCAAATAGCCCCAAGCGGAACTTTATCTCAAGGATGCGCCTCACAGCGGCATTGACGGTTTCCTCTTTTACGTTCCCCTCTTCAATGGCAATTTTTAAAGGATCTCCAAAGCAATCCGTAGCCGGCAATTCCATATCCATACCGGCATTTATGGCTTTTGTGGCTGCATCTTGCTTATCGGACGCGACATGATGGTAGCTCATCAAAAGCGATATGGAAAAGTAATCCGCCACGACAATTCCCTCAAAACCGAGCATATCGCGCAGTAAACTGCGCAGGATACTCGACGAGCCGGCACAGGGCAAACCGTCCACGGAACTGTAAGAATTCATGACCGACGCAAGACCGGCTTGTGAAATCGCCATTCCGAAAGGTTCAAGGTATACATCATAGAGCTCCCTTATCCCCATATGAACTGGGGCATGATTGCGGCCGCCTTCCGAAAAACCGTGGCCGATAAAGTGCTTTCCCGTCGACAAGACCCCTTCCGCCAAATTGTCGGTTTGCAGTCCCCGCACGTAGGCCGTTCCCATCGTCCCCACCAGGTAAGGGTCTTCTCCAAAAGTTTCTTCCGCTCTTCCCCAACGCGGATCACGCGCAATATCCAGAACGGGGGCTAAGGCATGACGGGCTCCCACCGATCTCATCTGCTCACGAACGACAGCGGCTACCTGCTCCACAAGACCGGGGTCAAATGTCGCGGCCAAAGCCAGGGCCTGAGGAAAAACAGTTGCGCCACGCGCCAAAAAGCCGCCGGTACCCTCTTCATGCACCAAAACCGGAATACCGAGCCTTGTGCCTTCCACCATATATTTTTGAACGGCATTCATTATTCTGGCGCTCTCGGCAGGCAGTAAAGCAGTTGACCCGGATATCCTGGTAATTTCACCTATGCCGTGAGGGCATATTCTTTGAGCTATATTGTCACTGAATCCATTTTGGTCCATAACGTCGGTTATCCATACACAACCAAGCTGCGCAAGTTTTTCTTCCAAGGACATTCTGGCAATAAGATCCTCTACTCTTTCTTTAGCAGGAATCGATGATATTTTATATAGTTCTTTTTGCATACAATTATCACACTTTCGTTACTCACTATTTCATATAAAATATTTTTTGATACCAACATCTATCTCATTGCTATTCCACCAAGGCCTTTAATAAATTGTTTTCGCATTGCAATATATAAAATTAACAAGGGAATAGCAGAAAGCAGCACAGCCGCCATAATCGCAGGAACGTCTATTCCAAACTGACTTTGAAATTTATAGAGCCCCAAAGGCAAAACAGACGTACTGTTACTTTGCGTCAACACCAAAGGAATTAAGAAGTTATTCCATACATTGATGCCGTTATAGATACCTACTGTGGCCAGAACGGGACCGGACAAGGGAAGAATCAGCTTACGGAAAATAGTCCATTCACTTGCCCCATCCGTAGACATGGCGTCTATAAGCTCTCTGGGGATATCGCGCACATAGCTGACCATGATCAATACAGATACAGGAATTGCCGAAGCAGTCATTACAAGAATCAGAGCCGTCAGGGTATCGTAGAGCCCCACTTTATCAATAATTACATAAATAGGTATAATAATTGCCTGAATTGGGATGGCTAAACCAAAGACAATCAGGCGTAATGACAATTTTGAAAACCGCGATGTCCCCCGTATAATTCTGAATGACGCTCCCAGTGACAGCAACAACGATAAGATCATGCATGAGAAAGTGATGACCAAGCTATTCAGTAAATAAGTACCCAGTCCCGAATGAAATACGACATAGTACTGATGGATTGTCAAAGGGCCGCTTGGCACCCAAGGATTGGCGGTTACATAAGTACCTTGTCTGCGTAAACTGGATAACGCCATAAAGTAGATGGGCGCCAGCACAATCACAAGCCATACGCTGCCAAGCAAAAAAGTTACCAAGCCTATGGTCCGTTTTTTTGCAAGATACAATATAGTTTTCACGCCATACCTTCTCTCTGACTGGAAAGCGAAGAAAACCCCGTCAACCGGACGAGCAAGAGAGCCACAACGACTCCTATGACTCCTAGTACAACCGCCAAAACACTTGCATATCCAAATGTGTTGGCGACAAAAGCAGCTTGATACATATCAAGCGATAAAACTCTTGTTTTATCTCCCGGCCCGCCGTTAGTCAAAACGTAAATTATGTCAAAGTATGTCAATGACCCCACTAGCATTAGCGTGCTGGAGACAACTATGGTATAGCGCAATTGTGGCAAGGTAATATGAATAAACTGTTGCCATTTTGTTGCACCGTCAATGGATGCCGCTTCATATAAAACGTTGGGAACCTGACGCCGCCCCATTTGATAAAGCAGAGTATGAAAAGGTATGAACTGCCATGCAATTAAAGCGACTATCGTCCACAGGGCAGTCGAGTTGCTCCCCAGCCAATTTTGCTGTAAAAATGACAGACCTGCATTTTGTGCCAGCCATGCCAACCCGCCAAAATTCGGATCCAAAAGCGCTTGCCACATCAGCCCTATACCAACGGTTGAAAGTATCAGTGGCAACAGATAAAAAGCGGCGTACACGGCTCTATAGCGTTGCCGTCCCGCAATAAAGAATCCCAGGGCGATTGAAATAGGTGTCTGTACCAACCAACTGGCAACCGCTAAAATCCCGGTGACCTCCAGAGAATGAGCTGCTATAGGATCATGGAAAAACGCATCCCAGTTGGTAAAGCCGGTAAACCGGAGGGCACCGACTCCGTTCCAATTGTAAAAACTGAGTACCGCGGCTATCACGATTGGCAATAGCACCAAGAAACCATAGAGCAGCATTGTCGGTAATACTCCGACAACATCTGCCTTCCAATAAGAACCCACGACTTTTCTTGGAAGGTCCGCTCTCCTGGCAACTTTCTTTTGGGTACTTTCAGGCAAAATATTTATAGACCTTGCTAGCATTCTCAGTTGTCCTACTCGCAAAAGGCACGGAGCCGAAAATTCTAATCGGCTCCGAACCTTTCTCTATCCAGATCGCTATTACTTACCCTTATGAGCTAAGCCAATTACAGCCCACCACTGACGCTCGTCATAGCTCTGTTCATAGCTTGGATAAATTGCGCCGGTGTCTCGCTCAACTCAAAAACTTTTGAAAGATCCAAGTAAAGCGGTGCGGACAATTGAGACCCCAGTGACTGGTCCCAAGAGTATTGGAAGTGTGGCGCCGAGGAGACTGCGTTGTAAGTCGGAATCAGATACTGGTGCAGGTTTGCATGCTTCAGATAAGACCCAGAACCTTTGATAACGGGAACCTGGCCGGATGCCACTTCGGTCTTCGCAAATTGCTGCGTTGTGAATTCGTCTTCCAAAAACAATCTCGCTACATATTTTTGCGCTGCCGATACGTGGTTGGCCATTGCCAGATAGTCGCTTGTGTTGCCTTCCAGGTCGGCGCTATTTCCTTTACCGCCCGGAATTACGGGAAACGCAGCTTGTCCCAGGGTGTTGCTGTTAACAAACGACTTATCCTCCCCAAGCAGGCTACTGACTTCCCAGTTACCCATTAAAGTCATTGCCGCTCTGCCGGTATAAAGAAGGGCGTCCGTTTCAGAACCAAAATCAACGGCATCAAATCCTTTCTGAAAAGCTCCGGCGCGTACCAGGCTCTGTATATCCACAAGCGCACTTTTTATGGCGGGGTTGCTCCATGAATTACGCTTATGCGATTGAATGGCTTCAAAAACTTGAGGTCCGCCTATTCTGTCCGTCAGATATTCGAGGTACATAAGTCCTTCCCAGCCAGACAAGTTGCCCATTTCGATCGGAGAAGCAAGTCCTTCTTTTTTGAACTTAGCTATATCGCTCAACAACTGGGGCCATGTTTTCGGAAAGACATTTATGTGATACTTTTTAAAAACTTTTTTATTGTAATAGAAAAATACGGGCTGTGTTCCCTGGATTGGGACTCCGTAGACCTGCTTGTTGAACGTCACGGCACCCAAAGATGACGGCAAAAAGCGCTTAGTCCATGCCGCCGACGCGGAACCTATAGGTGCGGCATCACCGGCGTTGATATATTGTTGGAGGACTCCGCCGCCCCAACTGAAAAACAGAGTCGGAGGCTTATTGGCACTCATGGCCGTCAAAAGTTTTTGCTTGAAAGGCGTGTTGGCTATAAAGTTGACCGACACGCGGTCCCCGTGATGAGTTGCGTCGAATTTGTTGGCAAGCGAAGTCATGTAATTATTGACCGGACCCGGATTAGAAACAAACCAGACCGATATGGATGCGGTGGGCGCAGATTTTGCGGACTTGGCATGATGTCCGCCGTGTTTTGCAGATTGACTCTGGGATGCCGAGGCAATTCCGGATGCCATCAACGACACCCCGCTTATCGCCAAAACAACGCTGAAGATACGTAACTTTCGGTAGCGCCACCCGACAGTTATCTGATGCGGTGTAGACACTTTTCCTCCTTTTCCTTCTTTTCCTTGATTAATGCAGCACAAAACAATATCTTTAATACTGTTCGAAACTTTCGATCCCCTTATGTGCTGTTACGAAGTATAGACCCATGAATTTTCCCTGTCAAGAGCGAAATATCCGATTAATATTTATGATTTCGAAAATTTACGATATTGTTTTATAGGTGGAATTGTACTCGAAAGAGCGACGGTGTGGGTGTATACCTCATTGGCAGCGATAAGGAGAACTGATATCTGAGATGCAAGAGCAAAATTCCCAATCAAACCCAAATACCGCTGCCACCGCAAACACCAAAGATAAAAAGCGTACTACCATATCGGAAATTGCCGAAGAAAGTGGCTTATCTGTTGCCACTGTCTCTAAAGTCCTGAACGGAAGACCGGACGTTTCTGCCAAAACCAGAGCAAAAATACAGGACCTCATCGTAGCGAAAGGTTACAGAAAGCGCTCTATCCCCGAACCGCAAACTCCCTTTATCGATGTTGTCTTCGAAGAATTTGAAAGCCCTTGGGCAGTCGAGATCGTTCAAGGAGCTATGTCTGCGGCACAAGATCACGGACTGACCATAGCGCTGACCTCTCTTTCCGAAGGCGACGAAAGGCGCGTTTGGTTTGACCACATAACCTCCCGCGGCACAAAAGGGATTATTCTTCTGTTGTCTCAGTTGACCAACCATCAAAGAGCGGAATTGCGGGCGAGGCGTCTTCCCTTTGTGGTAATAGACCCGAGAGGAGAACCCGATCCGTCAGTAAATTCTGTCGGCGCCACCAACTGGGCAGGCGGCAGGGAAGCCACAAAGCACTTGATCGACCTGGGACATCAGGAAATAGCTACCATTACCGGCCCAGCAGACCTATTGAGCGCACGAGCACGCTTAGACGGCTATAGGGCGGCTATGGAAGCGGCCGGTCTAACGATAAAAGATGAATTTTGCCGCTGGGGTAACTTCCACGTTGAGGGCGGATACGAACAGGCAAAGCTGCTCTTAACCTTGCCAAAACCCCCTACGGCAATTTTTGCGGGAAGCGATTTACAGGCCCTGGGTGTCTTGCAAGCAGCCAACGAAATGAATTTACGTGTCCCAGAAGATCTAAGTCTTGTCGGATTTGACGATCTGCCCCTAAGCAATTGGTCATCTCCGCCTTTGACAACCATCCATCAACCGGTCAGAGATATGGCCGCATTGGCAGTACGCATTTTGCTTGATTTTAGAAAACGCAAAGATTCGACTGAACAGAGAGTAGAGCTGGCAACCCACTTGATTGTGAGGGGAAGCACTGCTCCAATCACCCCATAGACGTTGTCTGATCAAACAGTTTTCACAGAAAATACCTGAGTGTAAAGGAATTACCTGCCCTACTCAGCTGGTTGCCAGATCCCGCAATTCCGCATAGCGCTCTCTGATTGCAGGAACAGGCTTTTCTTCGTAAGTAATATACCGGTATACATCCCATGGCGGTGGCTCATCCTTGCCGCTCAAAACCCAGGCAGCCTGTCTGGCTGCTCCGTCAGCCACATGCTCGCCGTCGCTTGTCACCTGCACCGCACGACCGAATATTTGCGATGCCATAAGGCATACCGCTTCGGAACGGCTTGCTCCGCCCAACATTATCAGTCTTTCCACCGGAATACCCTGAGTCACAAGCGCATCCATCCCATCAGCCAAACCACACAACATACCTTCGATAAAAGCCCTGGCCAAACATTCCGAACGGCTGTTGGAAAGCTTCAAACCGTAAAGGGTTCCGGTCGCAAAAGGTCTGTCGGGAGTACGTTCCCCCTCAAAATAAGGAATGAGTGTTAAACCTTCCGCCCCCGGAGGGGCAGACATTGCCAAATCGTAAAGTCCGGTGTGGTCAACATTCAATAATTTACAAGCCGCGTCCACGATGCGGGCAGCATTTACGGTACATGCAAGCGGCAAGAAATGTCCCGTCGCATCAGCAAATCCGGCCACCGCACCGCTTGAATCTGTTGTCGCCATATCAGAAACGGCCATAATAACGCCGGAAGTGCCGACAGAAACCGCCACATCGCCGACCCCCATCCCGATCCCCAAGGCAGCACCTGCGTTGTCACCGGTGCCGGGAGCCAGAACAATACCGTTTTCCGTATGGCCTGCCGGTTCCTTGGGCGACAAAACCCCTGGCAAAATTGTCTGTCTCCCAAAAGCCATTTCCAATAAATCCAAGCGGTAACGATTCTCGGCCGGCGACCAATATCCCGTTCCGCTTGCATCACCGCGATCTGTCGTAAGTGTACTCAAGTCTCCTGCGGTATTTTTCAGATTCCAAGTCAGCCAGTCGTGCGGCAAACAGACAGCTTCGACGGCACCCGCGTTGGCAGGCTCATTTCTGGCCAACCATCGCAACTTTGTCACAGTCAATGAGGCCACCGGAACGGTACCGACTGCTTGCGCCCATTTCAATCTCCCTGTTTTCCCGGCACCAAGCTCTGATATCAACTCGCTTGCTGCTTCGGAAGACCGCATATCGTTCCATAAAATAGCAGGTCGAATGACGTTGCCGGCATGATCGAGACACACCATACCGTGCTGCTGGGCTGCTATAGATATCGCCTGTACGTCGGCTAGACCGCCCGCCATTTCTATGGCAGCAGTTAAAGCCTCCCACCATGATCTGGGATCCGCCTCCGTACCGTAAGGATGCGGGGCGCGACCAGATCTTACTAAAGTTCCTGTTTCATAATCGCGCACCACAACCTTGCAAGCTTGAGTTGAAGAGTCCACCCCAACCACCAAAGGCATTTTTCTACCTGGCTCCCAACGCATGTTCAATGGCAAGTTGGCTTAAGCGCACAAACCCATATGAGATTGATGCCGCCTTTTTCAAGTCAAAATCCTCGTAAGCGCTCTTGTCGTTTAGGAACTCTTGCCAACCTTCGTCGGGATCGAGGGTTGATTCGCCAAGTGCATAAACCATGCTTTCCGTCAGTGCTTCTTGGACTTCCGGATCTGCCCTAAAAGATTTTGCCCTCTCTTTGAGAATCAAATAAGTTACCATATTTGCTTTTGCCGACTCCCAAACACCATCCTCCATCTCGGTACGCAAAGGCTTGTAATCGAAATGTCTCGGCCCGGTATAGGCTGGAGCACCATTTGGTCCCCCATTTTCCAATAGGTCAACCAAGAAGAAAGCACTCAGCAGATCGCCGTGTCCAAAGATTAAGTCCTGATCGAATTTGGCACCATGCTGTCCGTTGAGATCTATATGGAAAAGCTTATTATGCCAAAGTGCCTGGGATATCGAGTGAACGAAGTTCATCCCGGCCATTTGCTCGTGACCGACTTCGGGATTGACTCCCACCATTTCGGCATGCTCAAGAGTTGAAATAAAGGCCAATGCTGAACCGACGGTAGGCAATAAAATATCACCTCGCGGCTCATTAGGTTTTGGTTCCAATGCGAAACGCAAACCCAGCTTATTGTCGATGACGTATTGAGCCAGAAAGTCAATTCCTTCACGATATCGGTCGAGAGCAGCTCTTACATCTTTAGCCGCATCGGTTTCCGAGCCTTCACGACCACCCCAAAATACATAGGTCTTTGCACCGAGCTCTGCCGCCAGATCCAAATTGCGCATCACTTTCCGCAACGCAAAGCGACGTACACCGCGATCGTTGCTGGTAAAAGCTCCGTCTTTAAAGACGGGGTGGGTGAAGAGATTGGTTGTAACCATGGGTACCACCAAACCTGTATCTGCTAAGGCAGTTTTTAATTTGGCGACCATGGTTTCCCTCTCGGCAGGGGTCGACTCAAAATTTATCAAATCATCGTCATGAAAAGTTACGCCCCATGCGCCGAGCTCGGCAAGCTTGTAAACGGCATGAATGGGATCCATGGGTTTACGGGTAGCATCCCCAAAAGGATCACGTGCTTGCCAACCCACAGTCCACAAACCAAAGGAAAACTGATCATCTCTCGTAGGAATCGCTGTCATAATACCTCCAATCATATATATGCATCCCTGCACCATCGGTATGATTGCAACGATGCCACTCTCGCAATCGGCAAGTTACGGGCTCCCCAATTTTAAGGGCTTAGCGACCTAACATACCCACCTGATAGAGGTCATGTCAAGAGATGATTAGCAATAAGTACTTTGACCTGCAGAAATTGGCAAAAAATTAAACACAAGACTTTGATTAAGATTGAAGTCGCTTGATAACATGTGATGCACCGCAGCACAAAGAAATAACTGGTAATAAACTGTAAAAATTATTTATATGCATAATTTGACTTTTATAGTATAAAATTCCAATAAAGTATTGGAATTAACTTACATAATAAAGTCAATCAATCTAATTTAGCTGACACAAATTGTGTTAGTGCTGATACATATACTAGATTTAATACTGCTACGTGCCAAAAAATTTATAATGTTGACTAAGTCAAGCAGTAATTACGTTGCTTGCCAACTTACAATAATCAATTTATGATTTTTTATTATAGTTACAATGCGCAAATTGTATCTGCCGGGAGCCCGGCCACCGGTAATTAGTACAGACGTCGACAATATGGCTTCTGTTGCCCTTGTACCTATGGCTTCAGCCGTGACATTCATAGCTGACAAATACTCGATTGAAACATTTCCTTCAAAAGCAATCGGCGGATTTAATTGAGGAGCAATATCTTTCCACCATCCCGTCTGGTTTTCTGCCAATGCTTTGTAGGCAGCAATATAGTCGGCAAGAGCACTGGCCTCGATATTCAATGGACCGGGAGATTCCATCCATAAAAGCGAAGGGCGACCTCCAATAGTCATAAGACCCATAGGAATAGAATTTGTATTTAATGTAAGGCCTTGTGCCACTAGTGGTTGCGGGGCTGGAATCTGCGGAGGGTTTTGATAAGGTAATGTTTTCTCTAAAGGCTTTGGATGTTGCTTAAAAACTTTCCTGCTTACTTCTACAAGGTTCACTACGTACCGATAGTTTGTAAAATACAGTGCATTTGTCGGCCAGCACGTAACTAACGATAAGGTGGCATTGCTTGTGTTATATATTGGACTGCCGGCTTGAACAACAGAACCGCTATGAACGATAAATTCATAATTATAACAAGGGGTTTCATAGTAAACGACATTGCCGGGCTTTAGCCTGTCTATATTGACAAAATAGCTCACATCATGAGCTTGCAGCACAGCCGTGCCATTTTGCCCAGGCCATACTGATGCAGGATCATGACCGGCAGCTATATTTAATTGTGGATCATTAGTACCCTGTATTACCGGCGCAATAAGTTTTATATTTGGTGCAACCAGATAGGCATTATACTGACCAAAATGAGCATTTAGGCTACATACGTATTTTTTGATATGCCTCTTTGCCTTTTTACGCTTTATATGAAGTACTTTGATTTGATCGTGTGGGATCGAGATTTCATAGCCGGTAAGACTAGTGGAAGCTGAGCTGGTCCTGACGGTAGAGAACGAGGCAGATCCTAATAGCGCTAATAGTATAGCTAGCAATATATAAGGCTTGCGTGAAAATATCAACTCTTTACTACTTTCAGTCATCTAAATTTTACACTATGAATTATAGAATACAGCCTATAAATCTTGATCCCACCGATGGTGACAATACTTAAGCCTTACGACCTTCTTATAAGTAATCTTTTACGCATAAGACCAAAGGCTGTCAGAAGAGATCCCAAGAGAGCCAGCAGGATCAGGTAAAGGTTTGCACCAGACCAT
>JAJZMK010000017.1 GCA_021798275.1 Actinomycetes bacterium
CACCGGACGGACAGCGTATATTGTCCTCGAGAACACACAGACGGCCGGTTTCATCACGTACAATGTCTATTCCGGCTACATGGATGCGAACTCCGTTAGCCGGTTTAATACCAGACGCTGCGCGCAAGAAGCTGGGACTGTTCAAAATCATAGACTTAGGTATCAAACCCGCATCGAAAACACGTCCCGGTCCATAGATGTCGGCTAGAAAAGCTTCGAGAGTTTTGACGCGCTGTCGTACTCCCTCCTCTACCACTTTCCACTCGGCACTGTCGAATACGCGTGGCACTACATCCAGAGGAAAGGGGCGTTCTTCGCCGTCTATATCAAAAGTAACTCCCTCGTCGGTAAAAGCACGTGCCAAGCGGTCACCACGCTCGCGTATATCCGTAGAGGCTAGAGGTAGAAGACCTGCTATCACATTACGATACTGCGAGCGAACGGTACCGTCTTCTGTGCACATTTCATCATAGATGCCATACAATTTTTGATAATTATCGATGATGTCACCCATAAAAACACAATGACAGTTTTGTGTTTCGGCAAGATTATCAAATCATGAACACCCGGTTGCTGGTATGTATTTATGAGCAAAGGCTAAATATTTTACAGAAAAGAGCTCGAATTGCGAGCAAAGCAAGACCAGAGGCCATGATGTAATTAGTCAGATCGGATAGCCCCTATGAGCTACAGAACAAGAAATCCGTTACCAAAACTCTCAATTGCTTGATACATTTTCAGATCTATCTCTCAGGTCTATTTCTCAGGCCGCCCGCCCTGACATTGACAAGTTCAGAGTCAAAAAGATCAGCTTGTGTTACTTTTGATACCGCTACTTTTGATTATCATAGATCAACACATTTACCTCTACATAACATGTGAGATAATGACATACCGGACATCTAAATAGTAAAGTTTTATTGATAATCTTGATGCAGTCAAGAGGAGGACGGACCAATTACACAATTGATTTTTACCGATAACTTTTGCTTAGTTCTGTCATTAAAGATACATTCAAGACAAATCCGTATCAAACTCACTGCTTAAATTCATCATGTCTATACTCACTAAATTATCCGTGCTATCGATAAGAGTAATTTCTATAGATCTAAAACATCCGTTCTGCGTAATATCTACTATGCCTTGCTTATACAACTCCAAAATACCTAAAAAGCATGCCACCAAAAACGGTTTAGAACGGCTGTGCGATACCAGATCGGCAAAAGTTGTTCTCCGCATAATTTGTAGTCTTGACAGAGTAAAATCTATGGTTTCCGCAACACTAATTTCATCTTCCAAGACATGCAGAGTGGAAACCTGATCGACTTCTTCTTTCCCGGCAAGCCCTTTCTTGGCGGCACGCCAAATGTCAAGAGGAGTCACTTTGGCCAGAGGATCCGGGGCGCAGCCCTCGAAACGCTCATCGGGACCGTAAAGGCGTGGGTGACACTGTTCGGCTTGTGCTTCGAGAAAAGCCAGTGAACCGGCGATGCTTGAGAACATCCTGCATTCCAACAATCTGGCCAGCAAATAATCCCTCGCTTCAAAAAGAGCAAGTTCTTCATCCATATCCAATTCGTCTTGACCGGGTAAAAGGCGTCTACACTTCAATTCGACCAAAGTAGCCGCTATCAACAGGAATTCCGTGGCGACACTTAGGTTCAAGTGCTCCATTTTTTCAAGTTCAGCTAAATAACCGTCTACTATGGTTGCAAGTGACAGTTCGTAGAGATCCACTTCTTGTGCGGTAATTAATTGCAGCAATAAGTCAAACGGTCCGTCATACACCCCGACGTGAACTTCATAAGCCATCTTAAACAAATTAGCCTTATCCGGAAGGCCGACACATCAAAAAAGGGCATTAATAAAAAACCGAAGACCGAGACGATAAAAAAACTTTTTTGAGCTTTGCTCCATCAGATGTTGCCGATACAAATCTTATCCTTTGGATAGATAGCCTCATATCTCTTGATTTTCTATTTTTTCACCCGCAAAACATAGGAGTCGCTAATATGAATAAATGGCAAAAGTATTATCGGCTATTCAACCTTCCGGAGATCTGCACCTAGGCAACTACCTTGGAGCTGTCAGACAGTGGGTAGCATCACAGGAAAAGAACGAGTCGTACTTTTTTATAGTCGACCTCCATGCCCTCACTTTAGAAATCTCTCCGGAGCAATTGCGCCAGAATACGATCAATACGGCCATGTATCTTTTGGCTTGCGGCATAGACCCACAAAAATGTACTTTCTTTGCCCAGAGCCACGTATCTGAGCATACCACTTTGACCTGGCTGCTTGAGTGTACCGCCTCATATGGTGAACTTCTCCGAATGACACAATTCAAAGACAAAGGAAAAGGTCAAGAGAGCGTAAGGGCCAGTTTGCTGACATACCCCGTTTTGATGGCCGCCGATATCTTACTGTATGACATAGATTTCGTACCCGTGGGAGACGATCAACGCCAACATCTCGAATTGACAAGAAATTTGGCAACCAGGTTTAACAACAAATACGGAGAAACTTTTGTGGTTCCGGAAGCCAAAATTCCAGATCTCGGAGCTAGAGTTATGGATCTGCAGACACCGACTGCCAAAATGTCCAAATCCACCGCTACCCCTCTCGGAACGGTTGGAATTCTGGACAAACCGTCTGATATAGAGAAAAAAATCAAGAAAGCCGTTACCGATTCAAGCATGTCAATCGTCTATGACAGAATTAATCACCCGGGAGTGTCAAACTTGCTTGAGATCTTGGGAGCGGTTTCCA
Source organism: Actinomycetes bacterium (assembly GCA_021798275.1). Lineage (GTDB taxonomy): Bacteria > Actinomycetota > Acidimicrobiia > Acidimicrobiales > Bog-793 > JAJZMK01. The sequence goes on from JAJZMK010000017.1 coordinate 2,769, forward strand.
TGGAAAAACCAGAAAACCTGGCCGAACAGTTTTCCAATTACGGACAGCTAAAGCAAGCGACAGCCGAAGCTGTCATCGAAGAACTTCTGCCCATTCAGGAAAGATATTACGAAATGGTCCAAAACAAAGATCATGTCATCTCCATGCTGCAACTCGGAGCCAGGAAAGCCGGAAACGTTGCAAAACATACCCTGAAGAGAGCTCAAAAAGCCATAGGGCTACTTGAAAACCCCAATTAAGATATAAAACCTGACAGCAACTACCTTCTTACCATATATTCTGTCCGACTTTTATACAATCAATATTCCAAGAGTAAAACTCACAGGTTGCCTTCGGGGTTTAAAAAGCCTAACAGATCCCGGAAAGATAAAATAAATAGACCCTCTTACCTGAGACCGACGATGTCAGCCCAATAGGTCAAAGCATGATTGCTGACGGAATCCAAAAAGGAGGGAAAGAGAAATACCAGGGCAAATACGAAAAACATGGACATCATTCTCAATTTATAGTACTGAGGCAACATCTCTTTTGGGATCATTCTCTCTAGGATTGCCGACCCGTCAAGAGGTGGGATGGGAAGTAAGTTAAAACAGGCCAGTAGGACGTTTACTTCTCCGAAAAGAAACAGGAATATATACTGTATGGGCCAGTTGTCAATAGGTGTAAACAGAAGTTGTGGAGTCAAAACCTCTTTGAATAAAAAACCGGCGGCAAGAGCCAGTAGTATGTTGGTAACGGGGCCTGCAAAAGCCACCAAAACCGCTTGATTTCGTGGGTGACGCAACTTGTTGATAGAAACCGGAACCGGTTTTGCCCAGCCAAACGGAATCCCTACTGTCAGAATTAAGACGATCGGTACTATGATCGAACCTAAGATGTCTATGTGGCGGATGGGGTTTAGTGTTAGCCTTTTTGCTACTTTTGCCGTATCGTCTCCACACCAATAAGCAACTAAGCCATGGGAAACCTCATGGAAAACAATGGCTATTATTAGTCCGACGAAATACACGACATCCACTGTATTTAGAGAGTGATGTTTTCCGATTTCATAGATCACAGCCACGGCGACGACAATGGCGACAAGAGCCCATGGTCCGTGTCTGTTAAAATTATTTTTCAGGGAATTCTTATTTGTCTCAAAACTCACAATTATTTACTTGCCGATCTTTTTTATGTGAAGCGAGGCACAATTGATGCACTGCTTTACGGTAGGCAATGCTTCGAGTCGCTGAGGGGAAATTTCACCGCCACAAACTTGACATATGCCGTAAGTGCCCTGCTCTATCCTAACCAATGCCTCGTTTACTTCCAAAAGAGCGGAACGCAATTGGCTGACCAGGGTTTCTGTTTCGCTTTTTTCAGCTGTCACCTGACTTGAGTCGGCAAAATTATCGTCATACTCAAGCCCTATGTCACCTGCATTGCCGTAACCCATCTCTTCCAATTTGGCGGCAAGCGATGCCCTTTCTTCTGCCAGCAACGCTTGGTAGCGATCCAGCTCTGCGTTTTCTAAGCGACTCATTTCATCAATCATAGTTTATACAGGCTCTCTGTGTCACAGTATTAAAGGTCATGGTATCAAAGATCAAGTATAATAAAATACCTTTTCTGGTTGCATCTCGAAGCTCTCAAAAGTATTCGAGATGAAATATTGTTCCTATGCTTTATACATACAACTTTTCTTCTCTGCTGTTATATCTATCGATATATATATCGATAGATATCAAAAAGACATTTTAGATTACCCAGAAAAGCTTTCTCTTGCTATCTCTAAGCAACGAGCATGATCTAACATGTACTGTTTGGCTATACCCTGAGAAAAAGAATAAACTATCTTTTTAGCGGTCGTAGTTATTATTTCTTATCTCATATGGGTAATTGTTATAAGGGTTATCACCAGCGGGAGTAAATTGGGTCTTTGTTTGTGCTACGGGAATCTCCGTTGTGTCGATCGGTGCAAGATGACTGCCTAAAGAGCCGTTACTCACAGATGTGATCCCAGAAATCACAAAAGCCGCCAGCACAATCAAACAAACAACAAAACCGTAAAACATGGGGGTAAAGCCTGCCGTAACGTGTACTCCACTCAATTGAGCAGCTGATTTTGAAATCCCTGTCGCAGAGTAAGGATTATCTTGTTGTACATACGCAGAGACCACTTGTGAAAGCATTACGGCAAATGCCCCGGCGAAAAAAACGTAGCCTTTTCTGGTCTTAGAGAAAACCGTTGCATACAATCCGACGATAGCAAACCCGATAGCAGTCGCCAAAGAACCGGCAATCAAAGGAGCCGGAGCTTGAAAAGCATCTCCCGCCGTATACGTAGACGACACTCCCGTAGTCAATTTCATAATAGTATAGCTGTCCCAGGAAGGTATGTATAAGATGGCTATCGCCAAAACTAAGATAGCGCTGATAACCATAAAAGGAGTTGCCGTATGGAATTTTGTCTCTCGCGTCTTTCTGGCAAAGAAGTAGGAAATAGCGGCACCTCCGGTACACAAAAGCCAGGAAGCGGCGCTGAGTGCCAAACCAGGTCCTATGTAGCTGGCATTGACTCCGCTAGCTATATCCGTTACAAAAAGGCCGAAGGAAATAAGACTGGCTCCCAGAGCAAACATTGCTCCATATGAGGACAGTGAGTCACTTGTCAAAATAAGAATTGCCCCTATGGCCCATGCCGCCAAATAAAAAATGTGTGTGGCAAGATTTGACCCGCTTGAGATAAGTGTTTCTTGCCCCAAATAGGTCGAGAACAAGCCTATGACTCCGACTATCAGCCCGACAAGCAGCAAACTCGCGCCTACAATTTGCGCTTTCCGAATACTACTAGCTACTGCGCTTACTTGAGGCAAACTCCCCGATGTCCTGTCTTGCCTGGATTGCTCTGATCGCTCCCCGTGTAAAGAAGATGTAGACAAGTCCCCCGAGAAATACCCAGATGAGATGGTAGGCGCCGTGGGAATTTGGGGGTTTGTTTGCTGAGCGGCAAAAAAATCAGCAGCTGCCGATGTTTGCGTCTGCGCCGTTACGGCCTCTGGCGTTACACCAGATACATTTACGCCACCATCTGAAATTGGGCTAGCATGCAAAGATCCTTGAGTGTTTTGCAACGCAGATGCTTGATAGCTGTTTTCATAACCGAGCTGGCCTTTATCTACCACCTGACTCGGAGCACCTATGGGGTTTTCTTCGAGCGTAATCTGTTGCTTGCTGATTGAGGTGTAATGTGTTATCACCTCTTCTAACTCTTCAAATTTAGAACACGCATTTTTCCATCCGCTTGGCGTCGGCGGATAGGTATAATCCGGTATTCCCGTGACGCTCCCTATTTTCCAGACACCACAAAGGTTGGATGTCCAGCCAAGCACGTACCCGTTACCTCGCTTTGTGACGGCTATTTTGCTCTCATCAAACATCTATCTACCCTCCTTGATACCAATTTGCCACAATAATCTTAAGACAGCCTGTTAATTTACTGAGATATAGATTTTAACTTATCTGGATTCCTTAGCCAGATATTGGCGCATTCTTCGCAATTGGAGCGGTCGATTAGATTGAGATTTATCAGGAGAGCGAATACTTTACATCCGACACAAAAACCCAAAGCCGATTCCAAAAAAGCAAAAAAGGCCAGAAGAGCAATCAGGACTACGGAAGCGGTTGTCGCTCCCAGTAAGAATAGTGTCAGACTCAAAAGTGTAAAAACAACGCCTATGCCCTGGGCAAATCTTTTCGGCTTTCCCGGGACACTGTTAGCAAATCTCTTCAGTTTGGGGGCCACCACTTTGGTCGCCAAAATACCAAGAGGACTAAATTTCGGACCTGACGATACTCTGGCTAAAAAGCCATAACACAAGATCGGCAAGATCCACAAATTCCTGGTCAAACAAAACCATAGAGCCATTATTACCACGCCCGAAGCGACACTTCTGGCCGCAACTTCATTGACAGTCTCGGGAAAACCAAATATGGAGTTGGATTTTATCTTGCTCATTAGAACCTCGTGTAAGCTAAATATGACTAACCAAGTCATATTTAGCTTACACAGTATTTATTCGGTCATGACCTCTAATTGACAAATTTATATTGCAAGTTAAAAAATTATTTTCATTATGATTTATAACCGACAATGAATCAAAAGGCGCTTGTGATTAGTCGTGAGCGTTTTATTAACGCGACACTAGTCTATTTTAAATCAACAACAAACCTCAGGTGCAGACAACGGTTTTCATCGATGACCGCGTCAGAAAAACGTCCCCCGTTTTTTTCAATAATCGCCCGAGAAGAAATATTTTCCTCTTCACATATCATCAAGAGTTCCGTAAACCCAAGCGCTTTGGCAATTGGTAACAGTGAAGAGAACATTGCCGATCCATGCCCCTTGGAGCGCTCCGTTGGACGAATATCATAACCCACGTGGCCGCCATAGAGTTCGAGCTTTCCCGTCAAGTGGAGTCTGAGCGAAATTCTACCCAAGTACTTATCGCCTTCTACCCACCACCACATTAAAAAAGGAGCATGATCAGTTCCCGGGGAACGGGGTGAATCTGCTTGAGCAAAAATATCTTCCAGATATTTCTCAAATACGGCTTTGTCACTAAGAAGAAAAGATGGTGGCCCAACGCCTGACGAATCTTTACCATACTCGTCCAAGGCAACCAAATATGAGGTTTGATACCTGATATTTGGCCTTACCAAATAAGCCATGATGTCAGATCAAATCTCTAAGCATCGTTGCGCTGTAAATTTTTGCCATACGCAATTGTATTTCGACACAAATACCGCTTTCTTCTGTTTACGATAAGAATTATACATCGCGATCCAAAATATCTTCTTTAGAGATAACGTTAACGTTGACGTTAACTACTGATATAATCTTTATTAGAAAACACCGCTTACGATCCAACCTATGTTTAGTTATAAGTTTACACCACCGCAAATATTTGTAGAACCGGAAAATATTGCGGACTGATATAGAAGAAGAGGAAGAGATATTGGAAGTCAAAGCGACAAAATATAAATGGTTCGTATTGTTTTTCGCAACTTTGGGAACTTTGATGGCCACCATCAACTCGGGTATCATCTTGATCGCCCTTCCCAATATCTTCAAAGGAATTTCCCTTAACCCACTGACGCCTGGGAATTCAAGCTATCTGTTGTGGATGTTGATGGGTTTTTTGATGGCTACCGCCGTGCTCCTAGTCAGCTTAGGAAGACTTGGCGACCTTTACGGAAGAGCTAAAATGTTCTCCTCAGGATTTGCCATTTTTACCTTTTTCTCTATTTTATTGTCTGTTACATGGTTAAACGGTTCCGACGGAGCCCTTTATTTGATCGCCATGAGGATCGGTCAAGGTATCGGAGGAGCTTTTCTCTTTGCCAATTCCGGAGCCATTATCACCGACGCATTTTCCTCATCTCAAAGAGGTCTTGCCCTTGGTATCAACAGCGTGGCCGGAGTCGGGGGAGCCTTCATCGGGCTTGTCTTAGGTGGACTGTTGGCCCCAATCGACTGGCGACTTGTATTTCTTGTCTCCGTACCGTTCGGCCTATTAGGAACGATCGGCGGCTTTTTAGTCTTGAAAGATACGAGAGAAAAGATCAAAGTCAAAATAGACTGGCTGGGAAATATCACTTTTGCCTTGGGACTTATTTTGGTATTAATCAGTATCACATACGGCATCGAGCCTTACGGCGGACATACCATGGGATGGACAAGCCCCGTTGTCCTGTCGGAAATGGCTTCCGGAATAGTACTGCTGATTATCTTTGCCATCATTGAGCTGAAATCCGATCATCCGATGCTGCAACTTTCCCTCTTTCGCATCAGATCCTTTGCGGCCGGCAATTTTGCCACACTGCTTGCCGCTTTGGCTCGCGGCGGATTGATGTTTATTTTGATCATATGGCTACAGGGAATTTGGCTTCCCCTGCACGGCTACAGTTTTGCCAGAACGCCCCTGATGGCCGGCATCTATATGCTCCCCTTGACATTAGGGTTTTTAATTTCCGGACCTATTTCCGGCATAATGTCCGACAAACACGGAGCCAGACCATTTGCGGTCGGCGGTATGCTAATCACCGCTTTGAGTTTTGGTTTTCTCGACATCTTACCCGTAAACTTCTCCTATATCTTCTTCGCCTTGACCCTGCTACTCATGGGAATAGGGTTTGGAATGTTTGCCTCACCCAACCAGGCCGGAATCATGAACAGCTTGCCCGCGGACCAAAGAGGTGCGGGAGCCGGAACCATCAACACTTTCCAAAACTCGGCCATGGTCCTCTCGATCGGGATCTTTTTCACTCTGATCATCCTCGGCCTGGCTTCCAGCTTGCCCCATTCCCTAACAAGCGGTCTCATAGCACAAGGGATCAATAAAAACCTGGCCATAAAAGCCGGTTCCCTGCCGCCGGTCGGAAGCTTGTTTGCTTCATTTCTCGGCATCAACCCAGTGCATGCCTTACTAGGTTCCGCTGTCACCACGGCTCATCATCCAAGTTATTTACTCGGAAGGTCTTTCTTCCCGAGTCTGCTGGAGGGACCCTTCTCCACGGGACTACACGAAGCCTTCGGATTTGCCATTGTGGCCGCTTTGATCTCGGCATTTGCCTCTACACTGCGCGGCGGACGCTATGTTCACGGAGAAACACACGGACATCTTCACATCCCTCACATCGAAAAAACCGGAGCGGTCGCTCAGGTAGGTACTAGCGATTTCGACCTTTTGGAACTGGAATCCGGGCTTAGCTTGGAAGAGGAAATGGGACATTGAGCTTGGACATTGACGTCATACCTGGTTCTCGGACATTGAAATGCCATAGATCGGATCACAAAAAAGTGATTTCCTACTCTATCCTTCTTTTTTCTACACCTACCCGCAAATCACCGGTATATAAACAGCAGAGATGATAAGGAGATGATCACGTGGCATTAAAAAGTGCGTCCCGGAGAAAAGTAGACGCCGAAAAGACAACCGGTGAGACTGAGTTCTCCGATGATAAGCTTTCAGACTCTGTCACGGAATCTAAACTGCTTCGCATAGGCGAAGCGGCCAATCTAGCCAACGTTTCCGAGCGGACTATCAGATACTACGAAGAAATCGGTCTCATCAAGCCCAATTCCTATACCGACGGAGGCTGCAGACGATACACACCCGACAGTGTCGAGCAGATTATCCACATCCGCGAATTGCAGGAATTGACCTCTTTGAATCTAGATGATATAAAATCTATCCTCGATCAGGAAGAACTGATTAATTCTCTGAAAAAAGCCTGGAAAACTACAGATAGTGACAACAGTAGAAAAATTATCCTCAGAGAAGCAAGCAATTCTCTCGCAAAACTCAACTTATTGCTTGCAACCAAGATAGATCGTCTGAGCGCTTACAAACAAGAAATAGCCGAGAGACAGAACCTCGTTGAGCAGATGTTGAGCGAATTATAACTTTTTGTCAAAATCGAAACTAATCGGAATAAATAACTTGATCTTCGCGTTGATGATATACAACACCCAGACAGTACATACTGTCCGGAAGTTTATATCCTGATCCAGTCACACATCTTCGCATCTAAACCCAGCCGCAAGGTTTATCTCAAAATATTGCTCTCCAAGAATTATTTTAGTAAATAAATTATTTAATTTTCTATAATTTTTTATTTTGTGCAATATTTTTACAGAACTGTCGTTATAGTAATTACAGAGGATAACTATGAGTTCTGAAAATCACCTTATAACCGATACTTTGATCTCCACACAGGCATCAATGGCTGAAAAAGACGGTGCCGTAACAGCGGCAACCAGCGAAGAACACGCCATGACAAGGCGCGAGAGGAAAAAACTCAGCACCAAAAAAGCTCTGGTGGAAGCAGCCCTTGAGCTCATCTCCAAAAAAGGTTTGCACCATGTGACCATAGAAGATATCGCCGAGGCCGCCGACGTATCCAACAGAACTTTCTTTAATTATTTCCCATCCAAAGAAGATGTCTTTTGCGGCGATATCTATGATTTAGGAAGTGCCATAGCAAGCTATATCACTTCCGCTCCCGGAAAAGCGACACCCTTTGAATTGCTTTCCGAAAGCATCTTAGAAAGGGTAATGTCGGGTAATAAGATTCACGAAGATAACCGGCATATTTTACGATCAAAAATAGCCGTTATCCATGAAGAACCGCAATTGCTCATGGCCTTTTCGGCCGCCTCGGTCAAAGCTGAGAAAATGGTCTATGCCGCACTGGTAGATAGATTTCTTTTCAACCAAGAGAACAACCACGAGAGGCAGATTTATCTGGCTTCTTTGGTGACCGCTACTTTTGCCGCGATGCGCTCCGTAATGATGCTCTGGGTCACCTGGCAAGACTCTCCCCCCATTGAGTACATGCTAAAGCAAGCCCTCGGTTACTTAAGCGGAGGGTTTTCCGTTAACATCATCGACCAAAACACACCCACCGGGAAATAGGTACCGGCGGGAAACCGACATATTAGAAAAATAAATATATGAGGATTTGAAAATGAAGAATGATACTGATCTAAGTTTACCCATATCTGAAGATTTTGCCAATACCGCCATCAGGTCAGCCAAGCAGGTAAAGCTGATCATTTTTGCCCTGATGACGGGTATGCTGTTAGCTGCGCTTGATCAAACAATAGTTGCCACGGCGCTGCCGACTATAGTAGCCGACCTGCATGGAGCCTCCCACCTCAGTTGGGTGGTGACGGCTTACCTGTTGGCGACCACCGTCTCAACCCCGCTGTGGGGTAAATTGGGAGACCTTTACGGCCGAAAAGGCTTCTTCCAGATAGCGATCGTTATCTTCCTGATCGGATCGGCGCTGTCTGGACTAAGTAATTCCATGATCGAACTTATTTCTTTCAGGGCCCTGCAAGGCTTGGGTTCGGGAGGATTGATCATCGGAGCCACGGCAATCATCGGTGACGTGGCCAGCCCCAGGGAAAGAGGTAAATATCAGGGACTCTTCGGCGCCGTTTTCGGACTGGCCAGCGTGATAGGACCGCTGCTCGGAGGAGTATGCGTGGAACACCTCTCCTGGAGATGGATATTTTATATCAACGTTCCCGTGGGTGCGATAGCTCTGGTCATCATCACCAAACAAGTTCCGGCTAATTTGAGCAAAATACATCACACAATCGATTACCTGGGAGCCTTACTGATTACCCTGGCCGCAACCGGCATGGTCTTATATACAAGTCTCGGAGGGGTCAGCTATGCCTGGTCGGATCCTTTCATGGTGGCTCTCATGGTGGCCAGCATCATAGTTGCGGGGATGTTTGTCTGGGTGGAATACAAGGCCAAAGAACCGGTTTTACCTCTGCATTTATTCAATAACAGAACCTTTACGGTCGGCACCATAGTCAGCTTTTTACTTGGTCTGGCGATGTTTGGATCGATAGTTTTTCTTCCCCTCTACTTCCAGGATGCCAGAGGGGCTTCCCCGACGATATCGGGGCTTGATTTACTGCCGATGTTGGTAGGGTTGGTCGTCGCCTCGATAGGTTCCGGCCAGCTCATAGTCAAAACCGGGAAATACCGTATGTATCCCATCGTCGGGACGCTGATGATGACACTGGGAATGATCCTGTTTACCTTGATCAAACTCGATTCCTCAAGTTTGACGATCGATCTCTATATGTTGATCTTTGGATTCGGACTGGGTATGACTCTCCAGGTGGTAGTGCTCGCCGCACAAAACGCGGCCCCATATAAAGAACTCGGGGCGGCCACCTCCGGTGTTACATTTTTCCGGACGATCGGAGGATCTTTTGGAACGGCTGTTTTCGGAGCTATATTTTCCAATGTGATTGTCAGCAGACTAAAGACCGCTCTTCCTCATCGGGAACTGTCTTCCGCTATCGCTACGGGTAACGTCACCCCAAGTACTCTAAGTCATCTCCCGGTTTCTATCCGCTCTGCTATAGCGACTACTTATAGTTCGGGGATCCATGTAGTATTTGAAATAGCGATTCCTTTGACTCTGGCGGCTTTTATAGCGGCTCTCTTCTTGCCGCACATTGAACTTAGAAAACACAATATCGCCGGTGCAGAGACTGACAATACAGATGCCTCTGCAATAGGTGAATTGCAAGAGAGCTTTGACGCAATCTTCTAGAGAAAACATAAGAAAAAAGGAGTGGGGTCTTGACGGCATTTTTTGAAAAACTTGGTAAGACCGTTGTAAAATACAGATACTTGGTTGTGGTCATCTGGATAGCTGTTATCGTTGTTTCCTCACACGCACTACCGTCACTGGGCAGTGAAGTGAACAACGATAACAGCCAATTCTTGCCGGCCAGCGCTCCGAGCGAACAGGCTAATGTTCTTGCCACCCCGATACTTGGAAATCCCAACCTCAACTCCAACATAGTCATAGTTGCTTACAGCATGTCTTCCAAGCTGAACT